>NZ_CALEVF010000368.1 GCF_937920395.1 uncultured Clostridium sp.
TATATCTAAACTATTATTTATTTCTTTAGCAAGTATTTTAGCAACTCTGTATTCATTATGATATTCATTTTTAATATATTCCAATTGAGAGTTTATAATTGTTTTTCCTGCTTTTAAACGGTCATAAGTAGAATTTAGATGAACTGCTATACAATAATAAAAGTTTTCTTTTAAATTTTCTATATAACTTTTAGCTATGTTAGTTACATTTTCAACAACCCTTAATACTTTTTCATCAACTATATTCTTTAGCTCTTCTTTAGAGAAAAAGGTATTTGACTCTATATTTTTAGCAAATCTATTTAAATCAAATTTCATTTTATTCCATATAATTTTATTTATTTCCTTTTTATTAAGTCCTTGTTTTTCAAGGTGATAATATTTTTCTTGTATATTACTATATATTTCATCAGGCAATATATATCTATCATCTCTTAATTTTTGGGAACTTACATTTCCGGGATTAACAACTAAATCATCATTACATATATCATCTGTTATTGAATTCCTGCTTGCAACGCTGAGTATTCCCAGAGGTACATGATCTGGTAAATCTGTTATTTCAATAACAACGGCTAAGTCATTGCTCAGTGAATTAAGGAAACCTCTCGCGCAGGCTACTTGAATATCACTTCTTAACTGGCCTATATTACCTGGGCAATCATATAATAGCAATGATCTAATAACATAAAATTTAATAGTAAGTTCTTTTCCAACTCTTTGAGCCTCTTGAGAAAAGAAATTTTCAATTAATATGTATCTTTCAGTAATTGGCCTATCATTAATTGAGGGGAGAGCAATTATCATTGGAATCCTTCTTCTAAAAGTTAATAATAAAGAGGATTCTGGATCCTCTGTAGTTGCTGCAGTTATCATAACATTTGCCGTTCTACTATTTTCTGTTTCGCCTAGTCTTCTATATTTCCCCTTATCTAGCAAATGAAATAATATTTCTTGACCTTCATTAGGTAACCTATGCACTTCATCTAAAAATAATATACCGCCATTAGCTTTTTCTACTATGCCGATTTTATCAGTATTTGCACCAGTGAACGCACCTTTTACATATCCAAATAATTGAGATAGAAGTAATTGGGGATTCTCTGCATAATCTGCACAATTAAATACTATAAAAGGAGCATTCTTATTAAAATTAGAGGAATTAATTGCAAACTTATACATAGCTTCTGCAAAAAAACTTTTTCCTACTCCAGACGGCCCAAGTATTAGTGTATGGAGTCCATGTGGTGGATATAAAATTGCGGCTTCTGCTTGCCTTACTTGATTCCGGAGTGATCCATGATATCCTATAATCTCTCTTAAATTATTAGTTTTAGCTTTTTTATATAAATCTTTTCCAGTAGCTACTTTATTGTTGGTTACATTTTCTACAACGTCTACAATAACATCTTCAACAACATTTTTATCGTTATCTACATTATTGCTCGAAACCAATAAATCAATTTGTCGTCTTATTTGAGTGACGGAGTACCTGGAGATATCATATCCAATGTCCAAAAGTTTTTTACTTAACATATTATCTGATATTGGTTTTTCAGGTGATAATAGTTTTTCGTCAGTAATAATTTTTTTTATATCATTACGTAAAAGTTCATCTCGCCTTTGGTTAGAATTAGGTATATTTTTTTCTTTCCTTAATTGAGTTATATATGCTCTAGTAGTGTTTACTTTTTTTGCAATATCCTTATCAGTTAAGGGTATCTTTTTATTTTCAGTTTCAATTAGTTCAAGTATTGTATTTTCAATCACAATGTATACCTCCAATAAACCACTTATTCCTATTATGTTAATTGTATTCGATTTCTGATATCGTTTCAATATAAAAAAATGTTATTGATATAATATAATTACATTTATTCAATAAATTGATGATAATAATGTAGTATGATTTTTCTATTCATATAATGTTATTAAAAAACACATGACTTTTACATAGTTTAATGCTATATTTTATTAAAGATAATTTAAGGAGGAGTTGTAATGTTTGTTGATAACGATAAAGACAATAAAATACATGATTTAGAATATGAACTAAAAGAAATGAAATTACAATATGAATTAATGAAATGCAACTCAAATAAGGAGCTTAAAGAATATCAAAATAGAAACAAAATATTAAGTTCAAAGCTTTTAACTAGAGATGAAAAAATTATTATATTAGAATCTAATAGGGATACAACGGAGTTATACATAAAGTACCTAGAAAAAGAAGCATCATCTAATGAGAGAGTTTCATAGGAGTTATTATTGGTATTTTACTAAGAGTAAGTCATTCTTTGTGTGATAGGAGGACTTTATGCAGAGATTAAAAAAAGGTATGTTAAAATTTATCATATTTATATTTATAGTTTTTAGTATTAGCTGGTTTGGCTTAAAGTATTATTTTAGTCATGTTAACAGAATTACAGATAAGGTACGTAGTGATGTGCTCACTGAGGTGAAAGCACATAATAGTCAATTATTATTGTACAACGATATACCGCAGATGTATAGAAAGGCCATTGTATCAACAGAAGATCGAAGCTTTTTTACAAACAAAGGGTTGGATGTCAGAGGAATCACACGGGCAGTGTTTGTGAATGTTAAAAGTGGACAAGCGATTCAAGGCGGGTCTACAATTACGCAACAGTTAATTCATAACACTATTTCACGGGATACATCAAAATCCCTAATGTGGAAATTACATGAGAGTGTCTATGCAATTGGTCTGTATGATACGATGAATAAGGAAGAAACATTTGCTTTTTATACCAACATCATTTACTTTGGGCATGGGGCTTACGGATTGTATCAAGCATCGCAGACTTACTTTGGAAAAGCTCCATCTGAGTTAAACGCAGGAGAACTGACCATGCTTGCCGGTCTTCCGAATGCTCCAAGTGTTTATGATCCATATAAAAACAGAACACTTGCAATAGAAAGGCAACATATTGTAATTGGAAATATGGTTAAAAACGGTGTTATTAGTGAATTTCAGGCTAAGCAGATTACTAGTCAACCAATTGTACTTAAGTAAACAAAAAAATAAAAAAACATCTAATATTTAGATGTTTTCTAAAGGTTTAAAGTGATGGAATAAATAATTCCATCACTCTTTGTATGTATTATTTATTAAATAATACGTTGCCAAAGTGCATGTTAGTTACCTTATTTTCTATCTCTATTCCTTCACATTCCATCTTTAGTAATGTCATTTCTTTAGTGAATTCTATTAGTGCAAGTGTTATTAACACAATACCTATAAATCCTATTATTATATCTGATCCCATAATTTTTTTCATCTCCTAAAACAACTCATAATTTCAATCTATGGCAAAATTATACTATGATATATAGGGGACAAGCAACTTCCAAAATAGGCGCATAATACGTTTACTTATGTAAAATCATTTGAAATGATATTAATTGCTCCCATAAACTTATACTATTAGGAAATTTTTATATTTTAGTCGCAGTTAATATTATGTTAATATTAGTAATATATAATAAAGAGTATAATATAGAAGAAAGAAGTCTATTGGATGCTGATTCTTAAAAATATTGTAAAAGAATATACAGCAGGACATTTTTCCTTGTTTTTAATGCACAAACACTTATTGTAGGTCTTATTTCTGATATAATAGGGTTCTGCATCATTTGTGTCTTAAGCATTTTCAAACTGCATGTCGCTTCCATACTGGTTATTGTTATCATCAGCATGGGAAATCACTTTATGGCAGGTCTTATTCCTTACATAATTGCAGCAAAGGAAGATTATTTTATCACATTAAAAAGTGATTAATGAATATAAAGATTTATCGAAACCATACGTTATTGAAAGAAAATATTTTTAATATAAAGGAGAGAACATTATGTCTAAAGTAATAGGTATTGATTTAGGTACAACAAATTCTTGCGTTGCGGTAATGGAAGGTGGGGAGGCTGTCATAATTCCTAATGCAGAGGGTGGTCGCACAACTCCATCTATAGTTGCATTTTCTAAAACTGGTGAGAGGCTAATAGGTGACCCTGCAAAACATCAGATAGTTACTAATCATGAGCGTACAATAAGTTCCATCAAGCGTGAAATGGGTAGCGACTATAGGGCTAATATTGATGGAAAAAAATATTCACCACAAGAACTTTCTGCAATGATACTTCAAAAACTTAAAACAGATGCAGAAAGTTATCTTGGCGAAACTGTAAGTGATGCTGTAATTACCGTACCTGCATATTTCACAGATGCACAAAGGCAAGCAACTAAAGATGCGGGTAAAATTGCTGGATTAAATGTACAACGAATTATTAACGAGCCTACAGCGGCTGCAGTTGCTTATGGTGTAGATAAAGAAACACCTCAAAAGGTCATGGTGTACGATTTTGGAGGAGGCACATTTGATGTGTCTATACTTGATATCAATAATGGAGTTATTGAAGTACTTGCGACTGCAGGAAATAATCGGTTAGGCGGCGATGATTTTGATAGCTGCGTGGTTGATTATCTTGCAAGCGAATTTAAAAAGGAAAACCATTTTAATCTTAAAAAAGATCCTACGGCTATGCAACGAGTAAAGGAAGCTGCAGAGATAGCAAAAGTTGAACTTAGCGGTATGACATCAACTGAGGTGAATCTTCCCTTTATTACATCGATTAAGTCAAGCCCAGTACATATGAATATTACACTTACAAGGGCAAAATTTGATGAGCTTACAATGCAACTAGTAGAGGCAACAATGGATCCGATGCATCAGGCAATGAATGATTCTGGTCTCAATATATCAGAAATCAGTAAGGTTTTACTTGTGGGAGGATCCAGCCGTATACCAGCAGTGCAAGAGAGCGTTAAAAAGTTCATAGGCAAAGATCCATTTAAAGGTATTAATCCAGATGAATGTGTTGCAATGGGTGCTGCTTTTCAAGCAGGAGTGCTTGTAGGTGTTGTAAAAGGATTGTTACTTTTAGACGTAACACCACTTTCCCTAGGTATTGAAACTATGGGTGGAGTTTTTTCAAGAATTATTGATCGTAACACAACGCTTCCAATAAAAAAGAGTCAAATTTTCACTACAAGTGGTAATTTTCAAACATCTGTTGAAATTCATGTTTTACAGGGTGAACGTGAAATGGCAAAGAGCAACAAAACATTAGGTAAATTTAAATTAAAAGGTATTCGTCGTGCACCAAGAGGTGTTCCACAAATTGAGGTATCATTTAGTATAGATGCAAATGGTATTGTAAATGTATCTGCAAAAGATTTGGGAACTGGAAAAGAACAAAATATTAATATTACTGCTACCTCAAACCTTAGTCAGTCCGAAATTGATCAAGCTATTCTTGATGCAAAGAAGTTCTCGGTTGAGGATACAAAAAATAAAGAAGAAGCCACAATAAAAGATCAAGTGGAACAGGTAATTTATAAGGCATCGACACTTATGAAAAAGCTCGATAAAAATGACAGTTCAGTACTTAAAGAATCTGTTAAAAATACTAAAAAAGTATTAAAGAGCAAAGATAAAACACAAATGGTTGAAGCCTGTAATGATTTATCCAAAGTGGTAGAGGAAATGGAACAGAAACTTCCACATGATGATATTTCAAATACCACAAGTAATAATGAAGACAATAAAGATAATAAAAACAATGAGGATAATGAAAAATAATAGTTGTAGGTGAAGTATATAAATAAGGCGGTTGAATAGTATGTTTGGTTATGTAGTGGTAAATGTGGATAAGGTAACACTTGAAGAAAAAAATCGATATAGAGCCTTTTATTGTGGATTATGTAAGACTCTAGGAACACGTCACGGAATAATAAGCCGTTTCACACTTACTTATGACATGACTTTTCTTGTCTTATTTCTTTCTGCACTTTATAAGAAAGATATTGTAATGCAAACTGAGTCTTGCATCATTCATCCTTTGAAGCCACATAAATATTGCATGAATGAAATAGTAGAGTATGGCGCTGACATGAATATTGTACTTGCCTATTACAAGTTTCTTGACGATTGGACAGATGATAAGAATATATTATCACTCAGCGCTGCAAAACTGTTTGAACGTCAATATAAGCGAATTGAAGGGCAATATCCAAATCAATGCAAGGTAATTAGCAAATGTCTTTGTGAGCTTTATGAAGTAGAAAAATCAGGAGAGACTAACCCAGACGTTCCTGCAAATTGTTTTGGGGAACTGATGGGCGAAATTTTTGTTTTAAGAGAAGATGAATATGCTAAAGAATTACGAGCATTTGGAACATCGCTAGGTAAGTTTATTTATATAATGGATGGTTGTATGGATTTAAAGTCTGATATAAAAAATGAGCGATATAATCCGATGATTATGTCATCATCTGAAAACTTTTATGACATTCTAAATCTGCTTATGTCTGACTGCATCGAAAATTATAAAAAGTTGCCAATTAGTCAAGATAAGGGATTGATTGAAAATATTCTATATTCAGGTGTTTGGACAAAGTATGAAGCAGAAAAAAACAAGACAAAAGGGGTGCACAAATAATGATATCTGATCCTTACGAAGTGCTTGGTGTTTCTTCAACTGATTCGAAGGAAGAAATTACTAAAGCTTATCGCAAACTAGCGAAAAAATACCATCCAGACTTGAATCAAGGAGATGCTAATGCTACAAGAAAAATGAGTGAGATTAACGCTGCTTATGAACAGATAAAAAGAGGGAAAGCTTCTCCTAATAGTTCTGGAGGAGCTTCTAGTGATCAAAGTTCATATGGTAATGGTAACAGTTCTTATGGAGGAGAGAACCCATTTAAAGATTTCAACCCTTTTGAAGGGTTTGGTTCTTTCAATGGTGGTCAAAATCGAAGACATGAATATTCCGAATTTGATTCGGTTAATAGCTATTTAGATGCTGGATATTTTAATGAAGCACTCAATGTGCTTAATGATATTACAACTAGGGATGCAAAGTGGTACTATTACAGTGCAATTGTAAATTCTGGTTTAGGAAATAAAATTACAACATTAAATAATGCAAAAACAGCAGTGCAAATGGAACCAAGTAATCTTGAATATCAAAGATTGTTAAGTCAAATACAAAATGGTGGCCGTGCATATCAAAGGCAGAGCCAGGACTTCGGCATGCCAACAATTAGTTTTAATAAGATATGTTTAGCTATTTGTTTTGCAAAAATATTCTGTGGGTGCTGATTACAAAAGTATTAAAAAGGAGTGAGTGAGATGGGAAATTTTAAAAATAAGTTAGCACAATTTATGTATGGAAGATATGGTACAGATCAATTGTATATGGCTTTGATTGTTCTATATTTTGTTTTAATAATTGTCAATGCTTTTATTAGTTCTGCTATTATTGGCGTTTTGATGTCGGTTATTTTGATTTTGATTATTTTCAGAGCATTATCTCGAAATATTTACAAAAGAAAAATGGAAAATGATAAGTTTATGAAAATTTTTAAACCTATTAAAGCGAAAGGAAATTTTGAGATTCGCAGAATAAAAGAAATTAAAACACATCGTTTTCGCAAATGTCCACATTGCAAGAGGATGCTTCGTTTGAAACGAGTGAGGGGAAAGCATACAGTTAAATGTCCTAGCTGTAATAAAGAATTTGAAATGAGAATTATAGGGTAAGTAAAAAAATAAGAACCTTTTTTATATTTAATATAAAAAAGGTTCTTATTTTTAGGGTTACATAAATATCATATTACCTATTTTTATGGAACCTGATTTTCTAACACCATTATTAAAAAATAATGCATTCTTTACTGGATTAGTTCCATTAATTGCTGCAAGTGCAGCTTTAACGTCGCTTGCTGGTGCAGATCTTCTAATATTGCGATTTTGTACACAAGTAAATTGATAACTACCCCTATACTTTTGATTAATTACACCGCTAATTGAATTTGGGAACCTGCTGCTCTTAACTCTATTCATAACTACTGCTCCTACAGCAACCTGAGCTTTATATGACTCTCCTCCTGCTTCTGCAGTTATTAATCTAGCTAGCAAATTTAAATCACTTGCTGTGTATTTTTTTGAAGACGATACAACCTTTTTTGGACTAGATAAACTTTTTTTAACAGTTGAGCTAGTTGTTACTGAAACCTTGAGAACTTGCCCAGGAAAAATAGAATTATTCCATTTGTTATTAGCTTTCCTTAGAGTAGTTAATGATTCTTTATACTTTAGCGCTATTTGCGATAAGGTATCTCCTCTTTTCACGGTATAATTCTTAGTTAAGGTAGCTGCAAATATATTTTGTGATGAAATTATTGAAATACCAATTGCTAATGCTGATGTTAAAAAAACTGATTTATGACTTTTAAAATTAATCATTTTTCCCTCCTAATGCCTCCCAGGTTAGTTGACGGGTTAGGGTAGAGGTACCCTACTTTATGAATCAAAGTTTCACCCCAAATATAAACCCCCGGTACTTCTTTTAGAAGATTCGGCTACTCAGCTATAATAATACAACCTATAAAAAATGTCAATTTAGGATATTTAAAGATCTAAATGAAGTTTATGTACAAAAATAAAATAATATGTTTACTCCGATCCTCGTAGCGAGGGGGATTAAGAGGAGCTTGGAATCGTTATCATGAGCTATTATAGCCAATCATATGGATAATCATTCAATAATTGTTAACATATTAAAAAGAGCTAAGAATAACTTTTGATAATAAATATACTTTTGTTTTTATGTAACTAGGTTTAATAATTGTAATATCTCGCTAATTACTTGTACTCATGGATTAAAGCTTATTTAAGCTATTTGTAATATATTCCAATTAACAAAAAATTATAGTTCGAAATTAAATCTAATTCCGAACTAATTAATTGTTAGTTGTAAACTTTTTGTGAATAGGACATTAACCTATGATTTATGCTGCTTTTTTTATGTGGTCTTTAATGAAGCAGTTTAAATGAATAATTTTGAGATCTTAAATATTCAATAACTTGTGGTAAAGCTTGGACAGTTGTTGACTTCGTAGAAACATCATGCATTAAAATAACTACATGTTCTTTTCCTTTAGTATGTTTTTTAAGGTTATTTAGTAATTTACATTTTGGAATATTGAGTCCCTCTGCATCACCAGTTAAATCATTCCAATCAACATAATTATACCCTTCATTATTAATTGAATCTCTAAAAGGTCTTAATTTTTTACCAAAGGACCCACCTGGAAATCTTACTAATTTAGTTTTGTAATTGCTACCAAGTATTGATTTTAATATGGTATTACATTTGTTAATATCGTTTATAAAAGTGTTAGTGTTAGAGTAAATATAATTATAATCGTGTGAATATGAATGGTTACCAATAGATTGTCCATCAGCAAATTCCTGCCTTACCAAATCGGGATAATCTTTTGCCATACTACCCACTATAAAAAAAGTTGCCTTTACATTATATTTATCTAAAGTTTTTAAAATAATAGGAGTATTGTTAAAAGAAGGTCCATCATCAAAAGTAAGGTAGGCTATCTTATGCCCATCTGGTCTATAAATGTGGTTATAAAAATCTATATTTGAAGGTTTTAAATGCACTTTTGGGGGTATTACTACAGTCTTTTTTAAGTCCGTTTCTGCATTAGCAGGAGAGGCACTATTTATTTCACCAGTATTATTAATATTAAATATTAAATATGACAGAATAACTAGAACTGCTATTATCATTATTATTATTATTAAACTAAACTTTCTTCTTTTTTTTGTTACTTTTTCAAGTTTCATCACAATTTATCACCCATCATTTTATATTTTAACTTTAATAATGCTTATTTACATATTGTATCATAAAAAACTAAAATACAACCTAAATATCTTATAATGTCGTTTTTGTGTCATGAAAAGAAGTTAACCACAAAATAATAGCGTTTTTTAGCCTATAATTGGAATTGAGTAAATAACTTTTTTATTAAAATTATTTGAGGTAAATATTAAATATTCAATATGCAATATGTTATAATGGTGTATAGCATATTGCAGAGAAATGGATTATTTTGAGTTGCGTAATAAAGATTAGGAGGAGATAATAATGGAAATAATATCAAGTTTTCAAGTTAATCATATTAAGTTATTAAGAGGTTTTTATGAATCAAGGATAGATGGAGATATCATTACTTATGATCTTAGAATGAAAGAACCTAATAGAGAACAAGTTATGTCAACAGGTGCTTGTCATACTATTGAACATATAGGGGCTACATATCTAAGAAATAAAGATATAGCTAAAGATGTTATCTACTTTGGACCAATGGGGTGTAGAACAGGTTTCTATATGATTATGAGGAATATAGATAAGACAAAGGGTATTGAGGTAGTAAAAGATATGATGAAATTTATAATAGCATTTGAGGGAGAGATACCTGGAGCACAACCTGATCAGTGTGGTAATTATTCAGATATGGATTTAATAGGAGCAAAGAAAGATGTACAAGAATATCTTGATACTCTTCTTAATGCAACTTCTTTAAATGTAAATTACCCAGAATTAAAATCTTAAAAATTTAATAGAATATACAAATTAGAAAGATACATAAATTATATTGTGTATCTTTTTTTGTATGATCTATTTTAATTATTGTAATAGAATCATATATTTAACTATGAGTATATCTAATTGTTGGCTTACATTTAATCGTTTTGAATTTATTTCAATATCATCAATGTCATAAATTGCATAACACATTTCATTTAAAACATCTCTTAATATATTAATAGAGTTCTCGAGTTCCTGCTGATATGAAAGTTTAAAGGTCTCTTCCATAGTGAAATACCTCCTAATTAGTTAGTTTAATACGTTAGTTAATATTTTACATTGTAGATTAACAATTAAATTTTTTAATCAAAAGTACATTCGATACTTTATATACTAAATTATATGTATTCATGGGTTTTATAACATTTAAAATAAGAAAGTAAAAAAAAACAACCTGTTTACACAGATTGGGTAGGTTGCATCATAAACTCCATACATTCCAGATGCCCAATTACAGAATGTACTTCTTCATTCCCCTAAAAATAACATATTAATATAACTATTCTATATTGTGCGAGTAAATACCTTTTATTTAGGCATATTATTTTACACTATATTCCGACATATAATATTATATACTTAGATTATATGGTTTTGAAGTAGCATTTTAAGTGGATATTTAACTTAAGGATATTCCTATATTATTTTATGTCACAGTTTGACTTTAGCTGAATAACTTATAGTAGCAGTTTGAATAATGAGACTGCCAGGAGGTAAAGAGATGTATAGTTATTGGAAGGCTCATATTATCAAAGATGATGAATGTAAAAAGCAGGGTAGACATGAATATAACAAAGGGGAAAAATACGAATGTAGTAAATGTGAAAAGCGTAAGAAACCAGAATGTGATAAGTGGGATAAATATGAATGTGAAAAGCATGAGGAACATGAATGTAATAAATATAAGGAACATGAGTGTAATAAGCATGAGGAACACGAATGCAAAAAATGTAAGGAACACGAATGCAAAAAATGTAAGGAACATGAATGCAAAAAATGTAAGGAACATGAATGCAAAAAATGTAAGAAACACGAGTGTAATAAGTGTAAGAAACATGAGTGTAACAAATGGGGTTAATCTTCTTTAAAAGCTGGACAAGATATAAAGAAATTTATAAATAAATCTGTTGTTTTATTTATGAATTATTGATATAGATATTAATAAGCTGCCTTACAAAAGGTAGCTTATTTTTATAAAGTACAAGTTTTAAATATTATTAATGAAAAAAGTAAACATATGCTTTATAATATAAGTAGATTATTAACGATCTAAAGAAAGGAAGAA
>NZ_CALEVF010000369.1 GCF_937920395.1 uncultured Clostridium sp.
ATCTACACTTGATCCACACTCTTTCCCTACACGACGCTCTTCCGATCTGTAGCATCAGGTGGTGGTACAGGAAGAACTCTTCACCCAGATAATATGGGAGCAGGCCCAGCTTCATACGGAATGACAGATACTATGGGAAGAATGCATTCAGATGCACAATTCGCAGGATCTTCATCAGTTCCAGCTCATGTTGAAATGATGGGATTAATAGGTATGGGAAATAATCCTATGGTTGGTGCTACAGTTGCAGTTGCAGTTGCAGTTGAAGAAGCAATGAGTAAATAAATTTAGATGAGATAAATGAAAAGTATTTCCCAAAAACAAGTCATGTTATTTTAGTAGAATTTTTACTAAGCATGGCTTGTTTTTTTACGCTATTTTATAAATAGGAGATGGTACATTGTGGGAATAAGGCTAAAGATTAAAGAAGAAAGTATTACTTTTGCAAAAGGATTTGAAGAATATTTAGATGATTGTAGAGGAAGGAATTTAAGAAAAGCAACTATCACGCATTATGAGGAAGTATATAAAGCAGTTACTAGATATATTGACAAAGAAATGAACATAAAAGATATGAATGAATTAACCGTAAGTAAATTTATAATAGAATGTAACAAAACTAATGTAAGTTCACAGACATTATACACTTATACTAGAGATTTTAAAACTATATTATATTACTTTATGAGAATGGATTACTTAAAACATTTCAACATTAAATTACCCAAACTTGATAAAAAAGCAATAGAAACATATAGTGACTGGGAACTAAAAAAACTATTAAAGAAACCTGATCTAAAACATTGCACATTTGTAGAATATAGAGACTGGACTATAATTAATTTTCTATTATCTACGGCTGTAAGATTAAGTAGTTTTACTAGCATTAAAATCAAAGATTTAGATTTTGAAAATGAAGTAGTTTATATTAATACAACTAAAAATAGGAAGCCATTAATTATTCCTTTAAACAAATCTATTATAAAAGTATTGAAAGGTTATCTCAAGATTAGACAAAATGAAACTGATGATGAATATTTATTTTGTACAGCCTATAATAAAAGACTTGTAAATAAAAGTATTAATGGAAGCTTAATTAAATATAATCGGGATCGAGGAGTAATGAGGACAGGAATTCATAGATATAGACACACATTTGCTAAAAAGTTTATTATTAATGGTGGTAATCCCGTAATATTGCAAAAAATACTTGGACATAGTAGTTTACTTATTACAGAAAATTATTTAAATATTCTTGTAAGTGATATTAAAAGTGAAATGAGTAAATTTGATATATTATCTGAATTTAATAATGTTCATATTAATATTCATAAAAAATAAAAAATAAGAAATAGGAGTTATTAACTATAAAAAATATGTTATTAGAAAATAATTAAATTTAATTAGAATTTAATTAGAATTGTTAAAATGGCAATACCTAATAGAATTTGTACAAAAAATAAAATAAGGCTTCGTAATTGTAGTTACTGAGCCTTATGGAAAATTGAATATTGACTAATAAACTCTCTTGGATAATTCACTATCCTCATTATACTTCAAAAATATGGGGATTTCAAGAGGTTTATTTTCTATACCCAAAAATAAAGTGTAGGTTAGTTGTCTAAGCACTGAAGCAACTCTAAATAATTTCTAGTAGGTTACATAAAGCCGATGCTATAAAATTTATGGGGAGTTATTGTATTTAAATCTGTTTGTACATTTCGCCCTTAGTCGAATGTAGATAATCGACTAATAAATTATCTAGGGTGGTAGCTACTGGCAGAGATGCAGGGTGTAATATAATCATGGACAAGTAGTTTGTGAGTATACGTGGAAGTAGAGCGTATATAAAGGTATTATAATAAACAGATTTCGATAACTTAATCATAAACCAAATATTAACGATTATCCTAGGAAAGTAGGGTAATTCTGTCCTTTCCATTCCCAAATATTAGTAGTTAGAAACCTATATGTCAAGCTAATAACTAATTTAATTAATATATTATAATAATTGTTATTGTAAACTAATCAAGAGATTGTACTAATTTTTTTCAAACATCTTTTTTAACTATTTTTAATGCTAGTATCACTTTCAATTAAGATTCATATAATAGAATTTTTGACAAGGAAGTGATACTATTTGAGAATATATGAAAAAGATCAAAATAATAAAAATTGGTGTAGATACTGGTGTAGATTTTGGTGTGAAAGAAAATATGATTATGAATATTGGTGTAAAGAAAAACACAAATATGAAAATTGTCATGAAAGAAAACATGATAATAAAGAAAGTTATGAAAAAAAACAAGACAGTGAATTCTGGTGTGAATATTGGTCTAAATATTGGTGTATAAAAAGACGAGCTGACAAAGGTCTTAATGAAGGACAAGCTCATTCTAAAAAATTTACAGGTTTGTTTAATCTATTAGAGGATAATAGTCTATAATTTGCAGAAGGTTAGTTACTGTAATCAATATAAGTATGTGCCATGGCTTATAATTTATAAAAAAATTTAGAATTGTTAATGAAGCTCTAGGGAATGCCTTGGAGCTTTATTTTTTTAATTTACAAAATAGGTGCAGGATAAAATTAAATAAAACATTCCTTTTTCGATATAATTATTAACGAAAGGTGGGATATTATGACGGACATGAATGAAATAACACAAAAGATTGAAGAATTAAGAGATTTAATGCATCAGTTAATTAATGAAAAGCAAACGTTAACTGACCCAAAACTAGTAGCGCTAAGCCAAAAGCTGGATGAGCTACTAAATGAATATGATGAATTATTAATTTAACTTAATGATTTATCGTATTAAATTAGTCGAGGAGCCTTAGCCTTAGGGCTCCTTTTCTACTTAAAAGGTAATCACCTTAATTTAAGAAAAATACAAATAATGTAAACTATCTATAGAAATGATGAAATATATGGTAATATGAAAGTGATTATAAAAAATTGATTTACTTAGAAAGAGCTTGGAGAAATTAATATCTAAAAGGGATAGCTTAATTGATAAAGAAGTTGTTGAACTAAGCTAGGAATTGGACAAGTATATTGTTAAAAGTTATTTAGATGAGATTTATAAAATTATAAACTATAATATGTAATTTTTAGTTAGTTAATTTAAAATTGATTATTTTTGTAAAAATATATTAAATAATGAAGGAATATAAAAAGTTATGTAGAATAAATAAATTAATAACTTATTTTAATAAGTAAAATTATTAATTTTAGTAGAAGGGAGGGTTAAAATTGAAAAAAATTTTTAGTAAAACTATGAAAATGATAGGATGTGTAGCATTATTTGTTGGAGCACTAGCTATTGTTCCAACATCAATGCTTAATTCACATCAACCTAATTGTCCCGATGAATTTTTAAAGTAAAATTATTGACTCTTTTGAGAAAGAACGCATGAGTTTTAGCAATAATATTTCAAAAGAGTCAATAATTTGTTGAGGAGAAGATATAATATGACAGTGACTAGAGAAATAATACTTGATATCTTAGAAGCATTAATATTATTAGGAGTTTTTAGCTCTTTAACAAATCAAAAGAAGTATATAAGTGAGAATAAAATAAAATCATGGTTATTTTGTATAATATACGTTTTGGTAACTTGTTTTAGTACATTTTATGTTAATAATTTGTATCGTATACTTATTATTATAGTGGTTTCTATTTTACTATTAACATTAATTACAAAAACAAGTCTCTATTCTTCGACTATCATATTTTCACTATTTTATACAATAATATTTACTACAGAAACTTTAGTTCAACTCATTGAAATGTTTATATTTAAAGTGGAATTAAATCGGATTCTGTCAGTTAATAAATACTTGTTTATCTTCTTATTTGCTTGCAAAATGCTACAGGTATTTGTTGTAATAATACTTTTAAAATATAATGTGTATTTAAATAAAATTATATTAATTAATAAAGATGAATTTATTTTTTCTCAATTTTTAATAGAAATTGGAATTTTCAATTTGTTTATATATATTTTGATTTTCAGTGTTTTAGATATTAAAAAAAATAAAACTTATAATATGCTAATCTTTAGTATATCTTTTGTTTTTTTAATAATTGCATTTTTACGCTTAAAAGAAAAAGAAAAAATGATAAACATAAACAATAAATATAAAGTTCAAGAGAATCAGATTACAAATATGGAAGAAATACTTAGCATTATCAGACAAGAAAAACATGATTATGCTAACCATATAAATGTTATACAAGCATTATGTTGTTTAAATAAACCGAATGCTGTTGAGAAAATAAAAGAATATGTATCAAAAATTTCGGATACAATTCATACATCATTTACATATCTAAATACAGGAAATGATTATATCGATGGATTACTATCAATAAAAAATAACTATGCAATGAAAAATAAAATAGATTTCAATGTGATAATTGATGAATCCTTTAATTTTTTAAAAATTAGGGAAGATGAATTAATAAGTATTATTAGTAATATTATAGATAATGCATTTGAAGCATTCAAATTAAAAGCATATACTGAAAATAAGGAAATATCGATTACTACTTATTTAGAGAATACAACTTTCTGTATCGAAATAGCAGACAATGGAGAGGGAATTCCAGAAGAAATAAAAAATAAAATTTTTGAAAAAGGGTTTTCTACAAAAACGAAGCAAAAAGGTGACCATGGGTTTGGGCTATATATTACTAGACAATTAGTCGAGCATAATGATGGGAGCATATCTGTAGATCGTGTTTCGGGAAAAACCAAATTTCTAGTTAAATTTAAGATGTAAAGGATATAGACCAATGAATAAATTAATCTGTTGTATAGTAAAAGAAATCTCAAAAACAAATTCCCAATTTACGGACTTAGAATTAAAAAAAATGGAATATGGATTACTCTGTCTTTTTGATGAAGTTACTAAGATTATTCCATATTATATTATATTTTATTTGTTTTCATTGCAACAATATTACATGGTTGCATTTGTGTTTTTTTGTCCAATAAGATTGTTTTCAGGCGGATTCCATGCAAAAACTTATTGGGGATGTTTTTTTATCAGTTTTCTAACTTTCTGCGTAATAATTTTTATTGGTAAATATATAACAATAAATATCGTTATTTCAGTATTAGCATTAATTATTTCTGTTTTACTTGTTTGTATTTTTTCTCCTGTAGATAATATTAATAAGAGGATAAAAAGTAAAGAACGAAGAAATAAGCTCAAGAACTTTTCAATTATTATAATTTTTTTGTTGAGTGGATTGAGTTATCTAATACCAAGTAGATTTTTTACTACGGCAGTGCTATCTATTCTTATAGCTGTAATATTGATGATGATGGGCTATATAAACAATGGATTAATTAAAAAATAAATAATTACAAATAATGAGCAGAATTGATAAGCTCATTATTTTTTTACCCATCATTACTATATAATATTAGTGATAATATATATCCCAATATGGGAATGTGTTAGCTATGAACACTCTAGAATCTTACTAATCACGTTATCTGATAATCTCTAAAGTGTCTTACAAGTCAAATATAACGGTATGAATGGCATCATAGAACGTTATAGATAAGCATATAAAAGCTGATACGGTAAGCCAACCCTGTTAGCTTTATTTTTTATGTTAATCATTTTTATAAAAGTGATTGGAATACTTATGTTTTGTGTAATAAATATTAAAAAGGTGATCGCAATACTTGTCTTTTGAGAAATTAGAATTAAGAATATTACTAAATTAATTGAAGTATAACCATTTATTTTTAATTTGGCGTTAGAATACCCACTCAAACCTATTTTATCAATAGAATACCCGCACCTAAGCTTTTATTTATTCCAAATCCTTATAATTCAACAACTAAATCTGCTAGCTGGGTAAACGAACGCCAAAATACCTAATATTTTATAATATAAGTATTCCGATCACCACTTTTCTGCTTTACTTACGTTAAAATTAGCTCTGAATTACATTGTGAGTATTAACTATAACAGATTTAGGGTTCATAAAAGGTGACTAGTTCAACTATGGGTAAACTGAATCCGACAATATTTACTGCTATTTTATAAAAATACTATGATTTACTGAACGATATTATAGATTTTCAAGCTAAACATGCTATAAACCTAAATATAAATACATACCCATAGTCGGATTAAACACCTTTTTATTAGTGATTACATTTTTGGGAGTTTTGATTTGAATTAGCAAATTAATATTACAATTTTGGGAGTTTTATTGCTAGTAAAATACAGTATGCCTTAGTTTTATTACAAATATTTCAATATATTGATGATTTAGTCCCAAAATTGTAATCATGACTCCCATTTTTGTAATAGTAGTATTATGTATTTTTAACTCTGGATTACATTGTATTAATCTAAAGGCAACTAATTTAGTTCTAAAAAATTATTTGTGATTAATTCACTTGTTTACTTACGATATTTTATAATTAATGGTAGCCAATTTAGTGTTATAGCATAAGTAAACAGCAATCTTAGAGGTTTTGGAACAAAAATTCATATAAACACAGATATTTTAATCACAATTAACAATTATTTGAGAATAATTAGATTAATTGGTTGCCTTTAGAATGTAATCTAAGGTTAACTATAACTAATTTAGTGCTAAATATAACAAGTTTAGGGCTTAACTTGAAGAAATATGTGTATTTGGTATAATAAAAGTGCAATGAAGAATATAGAAAAGCTTATCAAAAGTTATCAAATATTAAAGATGATGAAAGATATGAAAAATTAATGAAAACTGGAGTAATAGAAATTAATCCTGATGAACATATTGAATATAGTGATGTTATGGACAAATATCAATTATTTAAAGAGAAGGAATTTCATAAGAAACATGTAGTGACATATGATATTTAATATTATAAATATACTATATCAATACATATGTTGTAAATGCAGAAATCTAAAGAATAGAATAATAAGGTAATTAAGAGAATATCTATATGATATTCTTTTTTTGTAGTGTACTAGGTAATTAGTATAGCAATATTGCAATACAATATAGAGAGGAGAATAATATAATGAATATTTTAATAGATAGAACAGGTATTTTTAAAAGAGAAATTGCAAAATTGGAATTAAAAGATAGTCGTATGAGTTACGTTATTATAGAGGCACTTATAAAAAATGGATATGATATAGTATCTAATCCATTAAGTGATAATGCTATGGATAATTGTGGTGAAGTAATAACTGTTTATATAGAAGAAAAGAGAGAGTATTAATATTAATCAGATTGGAGGTGATGAATAATGGCAAGTAAAGTTATAAAAGATAAGGTTAAGAATAGTAAGAGTAAACTAAATGATAATCAGAAGAACTTCTGTGTAGAATACATAGTAGATCTCAATGCAACACAAGCTTATATAAGGGCATATGGCGAGGATACAGACCCCAATAGTGCAAGGACAACAGCAAGTAAATTGTTGGCAAACATTAACATAAAGAAGTATATCAATGAATTAATAGATAGTTATACTGACAATTTAGACTGCACTGTGGGTGAACTGGTCAACAATATTAAATCAATAGCATTCGATGAGAACGCACGACATAGTGACCGTATTAAGGCATCGCAGTTATTAGCACAGTATATGGGTATGTTAGTAGAGCATAAGGATGTTACGTCTAATGGCAGTACTATCAACGTTACACTAGAAGACTAAGAATGAATAAAACGAATATTTTAACATAATATAAATATATTTTATAATCATAACTTATAATTTAGGTTACGCACCAATTGTTTCTCTAAGTGGTACTACAGGAACTATTTATTTCAACTATCACAGTACTAATTCTGCAACTACAATATACAATTTAGGTTCAAGTGTATCAAGTTGGTCAGGTATTATACAATTCTTTTAGAGGGGAGCGATTATTAATGATAACATATTTAATTATGGATAAAGATAGTGGTTTAATAGCATCAAAGATGGAGTGGGCAGAACCAATGAAAAACGAACCCGATATAGTATTTCCAAAAGATTGGGTGTATGAAAATGACAATCAAATCGCAATATTGACTACTTTAAAAGATGTTTGGTGTGGTGATGTTTATGATTTTAAAACTGGTTTATGTGTGATACTAGATGATACAGAAGATAAAGATATAGAATTAACAAATACAATTAAAGAATTAGAGGATTATGAAGCAATACTAAGTGATTTCCAAGAAGTAACTTGGAGTGGATTAGGAATGATTACAACTAATTTACCTCAAGAATGGCAAGACAAAATAAATACAAAGAATGCATTAAAAGCAAAAGTATTAGCTTTACAATCAAAAGTATAAAAATAAAAATACGACAATTAAGTCACTCAAAAGGGTGTCTATTTTTATGCGAGAAAATAAAGTGGAGCACCCGACGTTGAAATCAAGATGCTCCACAAATCCCCTAAAGGACATAATTTAATACTAAACTTCCTTTAATAATAAGTCAATCTAAAACTAAAATGATATAAAAAATAATAATAAGGAAGTGAGGATATGAACGAGGAGTTGGATGCCAATATGGAAAATTTAATAAGAGAAGTAAGCGAAATTAAAAATAGACTTAATGTAGTGGAAACGGATATAACCAACGTAAAAATTGAGAGTGCAACAACCAAGGAACAATATAAAAATATGTTTACAATTTTAACAGATATTAAAGACTCAATAAAAACAATAGCATCAAAATTAGATATTTTAGAAAAGAAACCTGCAAGAAATTGGGAGCAACTTATGAAAATAGGAATTACAGTTGTTGGAACAGCAGTTTTTACACTATTAATTGGTGGATTAGTTTAATTTAAATAAATAGAAAGAGAGGTCTTATTAATGAAGTATTTAATAGATTGTGGTCATTATATTGCTAAAGGTAGTGCAGATACAGGATGTCAAGGAGCAGGAAAAACAGAACAAGCATGTACAAGAGAAATAGGTTATAAAGTAGAAGCTAAACTTAAAGCATTAGGTCATACAGTAGTAATAGTTTCATGTGATAGTGCTTCAACGGTTATGAGTTCACTAGCTTACAGAGTTAATAAAGCAAATGTAACTGGTGGAGATTTATATGTAGCAATTCACTTGAATGCAGGAGGAGGTTATGGGACAGAAATATTTACATATGGAGCAAAAGCACTGATTGAGGCAACAAGAACTTTAAAAAACATAGTAGCAATGGGATTCAAAAATCGTGGAATCAAAGATGGAAAAGGATTATATGTCATTCATAATACGACTATGAAAGCAATGCTTGTAGAATGTTGCTTCATGGACACTAACGATATGACCAATTATTGTAACCAAACCAGTTACAAAAGGTAAGATTTATAGGGTTGTGACTGGTAGTTTTTCAGATGAAAGCAACGCTGATGCACGTATAAAAGAATTAAAGGAAAAAGGTTATGACTCATTCAAAGAGATTATACAATAATAAAAAATAGGAGATGTTCAATATGTTAACAGTAGTATTAAATTATTTATATCCAGTATTAAGTTTGGTAATTTCAGGTACAGTAATTCCATATATAGTTAAATTTATAATTGTTCATACAAAAAATTTAAACTTAGAAAAAAACATGAAATTAGGAAAATTAGTATGGGATGCAATTGAGGAAGACGAACGTTTAGGAAATCTTGGAGATACAAAATTAACAACTTTTATGAATACTATGAAAGTTAGAACTAAATTATCTGATGCAGATATACTTCTAATTAATAAAGCAATCGGTGGAATTATAAACGTTGGAAAAGAAGTAATAGAACAAATTGAAGAAGTAACACCAGTTTCAGAAGTTCCAGTAGCATAATAATTTAAAAGGATATTTAAGCTTAATTGCTTGAGTATCTTTTTTCTTTTTTTGTATATGTATACAATCAAATTCATGGCTACAGATTAGACTATATTAAATACAATCTAACCAAGCAATGCAATTATGCGTACAAATTTAACCTCTCTTAGATTGGACATATAGTACAATAGAATTTATTATATAATTTATAGGATATTTATAACAAAATTTATAGTTGAATTTAAGAATATAATATTGACTATTTCCCAAAATGTAGTATACTATTATTAATAGAACGTGTATCGCTAAATAGTTAAAATGTTTCTTAAGCCAGTCTTACCAACGGTTAGTCTTCATCAGTTCCAGCTCATGTTGAAATGATGGGATTAATAGGTATGGGAAATAATCCTATGGTTGGTGCTACAGTTGCAGTTGCAGTTGCAGTTGAAGAAGCAATGAGCAAATAAATTTTTTATTGAACCTTAATAAAAAAGTCCCTCATCTTGGTTTCTTATGTTTATAGAAGAGCTTAGGTTAAACTAGATAGATTAGGGACAAGCCTCACATTAAGTCATAATAGGCTAAATGTGAGGCTTTTTTTGGTTGTGGTAAATATAAAAGTAATTTGCTTTTTTACATATTATTAGTATAAAAGGTGAAATATTGTTGACATTAAAAACTATAGTGTATATACTGAATATATACACTAGCTACAAAGGAGCAGATTATGAATATTATAATTTCAAATTCATCCCAGGATCCAATTTATGAACAAATAGTGACACAAATTAAAACGGCTATTATGAAAGAAGAACTAGAGCAGGGGGATGCTTTACTATCTATAAGAAGTTTAGCAAAAGAGCTTCTCATAAGTGTTATAACAACTAAAAGAGCTTATGAAGAACTTGAAAAAGAAGGCTTTATTGAGACTGTTGCTGGAAAAGGTTCTTATGTATCTTGTCAAAATAAAGATCTAATAAGAGAAAAAAGATTAAAAACTATAGAAGAAAACCTAGCTGGTGTTGTATCAGAAAGTAAATTCTTGAATTTAAGTTTAGAAGAGTTACAAAGTATGTTAGCAATTTTGTATACCGAAGAAAATTAATATCTAATAGGATAAAGAGGTAAATAATTGAGGGGGTAAAACGTGGATAACATCTTGGAAATAAAAAATTTAAATAAGACTTATAAAGATTTTTCTTTAGATGATTTAACTTTTAACGTTGAAAGAGGATCTATAATGGGGTTTATAGGGCCAAATGGTTCAGGTAAGAGCACAACTATAAAGCTTATAATGAACCTTATTAAAAAGAATAGTGGAGATATAAAGATTTTCGGATTGGATAATATAAAGCATAACAAAGAGATTAAGCAGAGAATAGGTTTTGTTTATGACGATAATTATTTTTATGAAGAACTAAACATTATGGAAATGAAAAATATAATTAGGCCTTTCTATAAGGGCTGGAATGATACCTTGTTTGAAAAATATATAAAAGAATTTGAATTACCTAAAAAGAATAAAATTAAAAACCTATCAAAAGGAATGAAAATGAAACTTTCTTTAGCATTAGCACTTTGTCATAATGCAGAGCTTATTATAATGGACGAACCCACCTCAGGGCTTGACCCAGTATTTAGAAGTGAACTGTCAGATATTTTATGTAGTGTAATTCAAGACGAAAATGTAAGTATATTTTTTTCAACTCACATAACAACTGATCTTGAAAAGATTGCTGATTATATTACTTTTATTAATAAAGGGAAATTAGTTTTCTCAAGGACTAAGGATGATATTATTGAAAATTACGGAATAGTTAAAGGGAGCAAAGAACTTTTAGACAATGATATTAAGAGAGAATTTGTAAGTATAAAAGAAAATAGTTTCGGATTTGAGGCTTTAACAAAGGATGTTACTAAAGCAAGAAAAATATTTAAAGGAAGAGGAATTGTTGAAAAAGCTTCGATAGAAGATATTATGGTATATACGGTTAGGGGGAATGCTTAATGCTTAATTTAATAAAAAAGGATATTCTTATTCAGAAAAAAACTATTATATTTGCACTCCTTTATGCTGCTTTTGTTTTAGCTTTTTTTTCTAATATATTTCCAAATGGCTTTGGGTTATATGTAATGTCTCCCATGATAATAACTTATCTGTATATAACATTTGCAGTACAATATGATGATAAAAACAATAGTGAAGTTATATTAAATAGTTTACCACTTAAAAGATCTGATATTGTTATATCAAAATATATATCAACCTTTGTGTTTGGAAGCATAGGAATTATTTGTTCTATATTAGTTGATGTTATAGGCAAGGTCACAGGGCTTTCATCTTTTATTGGGTCAATTTCATTACTGGATATTGTTTTGGTTATATCAGCTATATGTATATTTAGTGCTGTATTTTATCCTGTGTATTTTAAATTTGGAGTTGCAAAAATGAAATTATTCACAGTGGCAATATTTATGATAATTTTTTTCGTACCAATGAACGTTATTAGCTATATTAATGAAAACCCCAATAATGTCTTTGTGCATAAATTTAATTATTTTATAACCAACACTTCTAGTTTAACTATAAATTCTTTAGCTATAATAACAGGTTTAATTTTCTTTATGGTTTCCCTTATGATTTCAATTCGTATTTATAATAATAAAGAATTTTAATATATAAAATAAAATGGAGGGGTTATCAGTGAAAAAAAACAAATTAATAAGAATTGTTAGACACAATTTTCATGACTATAAAATGAGTTGGACTATGCTTCTTTTGGGACTATCAGCAGGATTTGGAATACTAGGTAATAAATTTGGTATGGTATATTTGATTATTTCATTTTTACCAGTGCTCATATGGTCACTGCTTTGGTTTAATGAAAGAAAAATAACTGATACTTCTTTATAACAAAATGGCGATAAAATTAAAAAAATAAATGAATGTATGATTTAACTAAAATCGTATGTTCATTTTATATTGCTATATTATAAGGAAAATTGACCAAATGTGGGTTATTAATCTTGTTTACACTCTGTTTATAATATGATATTATTTTAACAGTTATGAAAAATAATATACGGAGGTAGATGATATGACAAAATTTGAATTAAAAGGATGTTCTTTTATAATTGCTATAGCTATGTTGATTTTTGTATTACCAATGTCTGTAGCAAATGCGCAAACAAAAACGCTCTCAGATGCCATATTAAAGACAAATGAAGCAACATCAATGGAAAGTAACGGGAAATTGAGTTTAATATTTAAGGCTGAGGGGCTTTCAAAACAAGATCAAGAAGATTTTGGGATGATAAGTGATATGTTAAACAACTTACAAGTAAACTTCAATTCTAAGACATCTGGAAATAGTGCTGGAACAGTTGTAAAACAATATGTTAAAATGTCAGCGGTTGTAGGTGGAAGCCCATATGCTGGAGAATTGTGGAGCGACATAAATCTTACAGGTAAAACCCCTATTGTTAAAGAAATTGTAAAATCACCTGATCTATTTGAAATGATGGCATCACCGCAGAATATTAATAAATATATGTTAATAGATCTTAATGAGATGAATAAAACATCTGAAATTCAGCCAGAACTAGGTAACATGGATTTTGGAAAAATGCTTAGTGAAAACAAAGAACTACAGGGATCAATTATAACTTTATTTCAAAAATATTCGACGTTATTAGGTGCTAATTATAATTTTATATCTAAAGATGGGAATATGTATAGGGTTAAAATTGATGACATACAACTCAAAAATCTTATAAGAGAAGTAGTTAATTTAACTGCTAAGAATAAAGAAATACAAAGTCTTCTAAAAGATTTAATAATAGCAGAAATGAAAAATACCGGATCATCAACCGTTGAAATTAATAGCATGAAATCAGATATGGATAAAATGTTTACTACAATTGAATCACAAGGATTTTTAGATGGATTTAACCAAATGATGGACAAGCTTAAAGATGTAAAGATACTTGGAGATAAAGGAATTGATATTACCTATACAATAGATGAAAATGGATACGTAATAAGTACGAAAGGTGATATAGAACTTATTTTAGATATGGCAAAGCTTGACAAAGCATTTACTCAAAGTGCAAGTAAAAGAGCAGTTGCTGCTACTACTGAAATTATGCAAGCAGGCACGTATACAGTGGGTTTACATTATGAATTAAGTAACAGTAATATTAACGGGAATGTAAATGTTATAATACCAACACTTACGCCTGCAAATTCATTTAGTTTTGCAAATATGTTTGACGAACCAACTGATACGGATACAAATAATCCTAATTCCAATAATGGTAATAATTCAGGCCCAAAACAAGGCGTCGTTACACATACCATTAAGGGGGGGAGACTTCCGGATACTTCTACTCATTTATATGAGTTACTCCTTATAGGTATCGCTCTAACACTTACTGGAGCTTTAGGATTAAAAAGCAGAAAACGCTATGAATAAATTGAAAATACTATGGAGTAAAATTACTATGATTAAGGTTCTGTCTACTTTGTTTTTGGGCTTTGGGATAGGAATTATTGCTTTTGCAGCATATAGTATATGGTCACAGTCTAATAACTTAGTGAAGGCAGTTCCAAGCCATATTTCTAAATCAACAACAAAAATATCAACAAAAGCTTTAACAAAAGTGGCAACGAAAGTGGTAAATAAAAAACTTTATTCTATATATCCAAATGATGGAGATAATATTGGTAGCTTGACTATGACAACTTTAAACCAGAAAGTACCTATTGTTGAGGGAACTGGCGAAAATGAGTTAAAAAAAGGTGTGGGTCATTATACACAAAGTGTACTTCCTGGAGAAAAAGATAATTGCGTTCTTTCTGGTCATCGTGATACTGTCTTTAGTAAAATAGGAAAGCTTAAGATAGGAGACAAATTGATTGTCCAAACATCAGCAGGTATATTCACATATAAGGTGAAAGGCACGCGAATTGTCCATAAAGATGATAAGACAGTAATCGTACCTACAAGTAGTGCGATACTAACACTAACAACATGTTATCCGTTTAATTTTATTGGGGATGCTCCGGACCGTTATATTGTTTCTGCAAATTTAATTAAATAAAATAGTGGATAATTGTTTTATTTTTAAAAAAATGGCAATAACTATAAGGAGTAGAAAATTTTTTAGTGTTCACGAGTAAATATATTGAAATATATCATCCGTATTTATAATGTAAGTTGATTATCTATAATGAATTATATATAATAGGAATGTACAAGAAAAAATATCAAGTAAATATAGTAATATTACTTATATTATACAAGGAGGAAATAAATGGATATAGATGTAAACTCACCACTTGATGAACTATTAGAAACTTGGGCTATGTATTCACAAAAACTTGTCTATACTATGCTAACTGAAAAAGCTGAAATTGATGAATTTAATAAAGTGAAATTAGTCTTAAAAACAAAAGGAATAATAAAATTAGAAATACATAATGTTTATGATAACGAATATGTTTTGCATTATCTTAAGCAAGGTGGACTATTTACAAAAAGAATTATTTTAAATAAAGAAGCAGCTAAAGTAGAATAGTATGAAATTTCATAAAGTGTTTTCTAAAATAACTAGTGATCATGCTAGTTATTTTTTTATAAAATAAGAGATGTTAGTATATGTTTGTTATTCTTGTATAGTCTAAATATAGAAATAAAATGATAATTTATGTTTGAATAATGTGATATTTTAATATATTGCAATTATTCTTAACCTTTTTTATATTATAATCAAATATAATATGTTATAATTATATTGGATTAGTATAATACATTGTTATAGAATGTAGGTACTAGGAAATTATTAAAACTTTATATAACGAGTAGTCTTAAAATATGAATAATAGTATAAAAATATATATGTAAAGAGAGTGATGTTTTAAAAAGACAGCGCTTTAAAATATAAATCTATTAAGAAACATTAAAAAATATCATAAGAAAGGAGAAAAATTATCATTAAATTGATAAAAGACGGCAAAATAGTTTTTAAAAAATTAGAGAACATTGTATAGCAAAACAAGTAATATAGTTGAGTCTGTTGAATTGTTACGGCAAGATAAAAGAGTATAGTGGAGATAGGCTAGCTAGATTTGGATATCGGCAATACAAACTATTCTCTCATAAAAATAAATAATTCTAAAGTAATTGTAATAAAAATATAAAAAAAAGGTAGGTGAAAACCTGATTTATGGTTAGCTAATAGAAAAAAACACTTGGAATGGTAAATTAATGAAATCTCATAAGGAAGTATCTCATATTATGGGTGGAAATCTAAAACTCCTTATGAAATTGTTAATGCATCTTTAAAAAAGATGAGCAGCTCCGCAACTGATAAATGATAAATAGAGTAAGCGGCGCTGACCTAAGTAATTGTAATCTGTGATACTACCATTTTGTTTAGTCGACAGAACGAAAATATTGGATGAATAAAATGCCTAATATTTAGAAATCGGGGAAATAATGAATAATAATTATAGAAGTAAAGGTAAAAACAAAATCAGAGTTATTCCAATAGGTGGACTTGGAGAAATTGGGAAAAATATTACTGCAATAGAATATAAAGAAGAAATTATCGTTATAGATTGTGGTATTTCATTTCCAGATGTAGATATGTATGGAGTAGATTTAGTTATTCCTGATATAACATATCTTTTAGAGAATAAAGACAGAGTAAAAGGAATTTTCCTAACACATGGTCATGAAGATCATATAGGAGCATTACCTTATGTTTTAAAACAGTTAAATGTACCAGTTTATGGAACATGCCTAACACTTGGACTTGTAGAAAACAAATTACAAGAACATGGAATACTTGCAGATTGTACACTAAATGTAGTAAAAGCTGGAGATATAGTTAAGCTTG
>NZ_CALEVF010000370.1 GCF_937920395.1 uncultured Clostridium sp.
GACGGTTAGCAAGCAATTAGATAATTAGATCGGGAATAAGGGGGGACGGTTAGCAATTAATTAGATAATTAGATAGGGAGTAAGGGGGGACGGTTAACAAGCAATTAGATAATTAGATAGGGAGTAAAGAGGGACGGTTAGCATTTAAACTAATATTGTACTAAAAAGGCAATTGACATACGGTTATATTAAAAAAATAAAGTTATATTGTAAAAAACGGTTAATAAAAATATAAATTTTACGATAGTAATAGTAATATCATTATTAAGAAATTTTAAGATGCAAAATATATATTATAAAATTATACCCAATTTATTTATACATTAATACTGGAGGGATATAAGTGAATATAGAAAAAACAGCTAAAAAGAGAATAAGTAATTTCATGAAAAAAATATATAAAATTTTTTCAAATAAATTAACTAAGAAAGAAAAAGACAGGTTTCGTAAATTACAAAAAAAATATAAAAAGTTTTATATTACATGTGGACAAGCAAGCGCGGTAAAAGAGAAACTAAGGGTGCAATATGACGAAATTCATGAAAAGCTAGCGATAATTGATAAAAGTGAAGAAAGATACAAATTGACTTTAGATTCTATAAATGATGCTATGTGGGAGATTGACTTAATAACTAAAATGTTTTCTTCGTCTGATAAATTTAATGACATTACGGGATATGATAAAGAAGGATCAAATTCTGTTGAAGATATAATGAAACTTGTTTTAGAAGAAGATAGGAAAATTGTATTAAATGATTTTATGGATCTTATTAATGGCGGAATCTTATATTATCAATGTAGATTAAAACTTAATTTTAATGGAACAAACAATAGATGGTTTTTGGTTAGAAGTATGTGTCTTAGGGATGCGAGAGGTGTTGCGATAAAAATTGTAGGATCTATTTTAGGAATAGCTATTCAAAGAAATTTTGAAGAAGAAATTAACAAATTAAAATATTATGACATATTAACAGACACACCTAATAGAAAATTATTTATTAGCACATTAGAAAATGAGATTGTTAAAGCAAAGGAGAATTATAAACAAATTAAACATGCTGTATTGTTTATTGATTTAGATGATTTTAAAGAAATAAATGATACCTTAGGTCATAACTATGGAGATGAATTATTAATAAATGTAGCAAATTTGATTAAAGCTACTATAGCAGATGGTGATATTCTTTCAAGAGTAGGCGGGGATGAATTTTTTATTTTAATGAGAAGTATTAAAGAGTACTCTGAAATAAGTGAATTATGTGTAAAACTGCAAAGCTTACTAAATTGTGCAATAAGAATAGATGATAAACATGTATATACTTCAGCAAGTATTGGTATTACAATATTTCCGAATGATGGATGCGATACTAATTTGTTATTAAAAAATGCAGATACTGCTATGTATAGTGCTAAAAATAATGGTAAAGCAAGATACTCTTTCTTTAATGAAAATATGAGCAATATAATTGTAAGACGTGCTGAAATAGAAAAAGGATTAAGAAATGCTTTAGCTAATAATGAGTTTGAAATGTATTATCAACCACAAATAGATATTATAAACAATAAATTAAAAGGATTTGAAGCACTTTTAAGGTGGAATAGTGCAAAACTTGGAAGAGTATCACCTGCAGAGTTTATACCAGTGGCAGAGAAAAGTGGACTAATAGTTTCTATTGGTGACTGGATTATAAAAATGGTGTGCCAACAAAACAGTTTATGGAAAAGTAAAGGATATTTATATGATACTATTGCAATAAATTTATCTGGAATTCAATTACAAAATGATGGTTTTGAAGAAACTCTAATAAACATTATAAATGAAACAAAAATAAACCCAAAATTTGTGGAACTTGAAATTACAGAAAGTATTTTCATGAAGGACTTTGATCGCAGCATTAAACTATTAACTGCGATAAGAGAATTGGGTGTAACTATTGCTTTAGATGATTTTGGAACGGGATATTCATCTCTTAGTTATTTGAAACGTCTACCTATAACTACGTTAAAGATAGACAAGTCATTTATAGACAATATTGATACAAATGAGCGAGAAAAAGTTATTGTAGATGGAATAATATTACTTGCACAAAAAATAGGTCTAGATGTAATTGCAGAGGGAGCTGAAAATAAAAATCAAATTGAACTGTTAAAGGGAATGGGATGTAATCAAATACAAGGGTATTATTTTAGTAAACCTTTATCAGCATATGAAATTGAAGAAAAATTCTTACGAACCAATTGTATTAATTAATAAAAAACGGTTAGAGGTAGGGGACGGTTAACAAGTAATTAATAATTAAATGAATCAAATGAGTGGGACGGTTAACTATTAATTAGATAATTAGAGATTAGTGAGTTTTGATGAAAATCTGTACAGTAGCATTATTTATAGTATTATATTGACTTATTTTTATCACTAATAAGTTAAATAGTTTATTTTAATAAGCTTGTCCGAGTATTTTAGATTAATAATATTTAATTATTGTTATGTTAATTTTTTGACTTATTATATTAACGAGTGGACTATAATTAAGCATAACATTTAATAAAATCATCAATAATATTTTCAAATTTTTTATTTGTACCAATTAAGTCAATTCCAATAGTGCTTAACGTCGATACTCTGGCAGTTGTAATGTTACCAAGTGCGCCCGAGATATCACTCGATGTAAAATTACACAGACTCCTCATTAGCACAACCACTAATGCTTTCGCTTGAACAAGCTTTCTACTGTACTTCATGTGAAGATGAACCCTTGGTACGTTCATTTTTGACGATATGAAATCTAATATATCCTCGGGCTTAAAGTTTCTTACAAGCAGATTTCTTTCAGTGTTATAATCTGAATTTTCATCTTCAAATTCTATTTCTTGCATCAATTTTTCTTCATTACACGTAAAAATAAGATTATAGTAATTTCTTCTTGCACTTTTAATGTTTTCTCCAAAAAGGCTCATCACAAATCTGAAATCAACCAACTTGAAGTAATCACGCCTTTTTCCTATAAATATTGCTAAGCTAGAAAAAACATATAGTTCAGGGCAATTTTTATAGTCAACTATATCTGTAGGGTTATTATGTATATATAGTGATAGAGTCCTCAAATACCTATCATTGGCAACTATTAAACTTTTAAATCTATCTCTAAAAAGATGACCTTCCCGACCATGTTTTTTATTATAATACATTGCATAAGAAAAATTTATACCATGCATTATTTTGGATATATCGGATCCATTGGCATCAATGATTAAGTGTAAATGATTATCCATTAGACAATACCCGTAAAGCTTAAAATTATAAAGAGTTTTATACTTTTTTGTAAGAGCTAGATACTTCTTTTTATCCTCATCATCCTTGAACAAAGATACCTCAGTTATACTTTTGCACATAACATGATATATTGATTCATCGCTTTTTAATCTAAACGTTCTTGGCATAAAGAATCACCCTTTCTAATATCAATTTGTTTGAATTATTGACTATACACCAGGATATTATTCATATTTGAAATACATTATCAAATTAGACGAATTAATTGCTAACCGTCCCCAGTTTATCAGTTCAAGTAGTTCAATAATTAGTTGCTAACCGTCCCTAACTAAAAATAGACTTTACAAATAAATAAATGTAAATAACAGTGAAATATAAGGTATAATGTAAATAATAAAATAAATTTATAATTTGTTAGCATAAATACAGCTTAAATGACATATTAAAACATATAGTAGGGCAGTTCTAAGATCACTGAAAAGGAGGAGGGGTAAGGGTGGATGCAGAATAAGAATATTAAGATTTTAATAGCAATAATAATATTTTTTTCAGTAGTGAGTATAAGTAAAAATCGGGTAGTAGCGACGAAAAGTATTTATACCACAAATCATACATCTATTAACAATAAAAGTAATAATTACGGATTGTCTAAGGACGTACCGAAGTCACATACTTTATTAGGAAACAAACAAAGTAATACAAAAGAAAATATTCTAAAACAAACTAATTTAGACAATTTAGAGAAAAAAATTAAAATATTATTGGGTGATAATATTGATAAATTTGGGATGGTCTACTATGACATTAATTCTAAAAAATTCATTGAGATTAATCCAGATAAGCAGTTTGTAGCAGCAAGTACTATAAAAGTACCTATAAATATGCTCATGTATGATATGATTCAAGATGAAAAACTAGATATAAAGGAAAAGATAGCATATCAAGATGTAGATTTCGAAGATGGTGCTGGAATACTTCAAGGAATGGACTTAAGTAAACCAATTGCCATAAAAACATTAAGTGATTATTCTATAATATATTCGGACAATATAGCAATAAATATGATTTTAAGAAAAATAGGCAACCAAAATAAATATGACTATATTGAAAAAATTGTTGGGCATCCTATAGCTCATAAAGAAAATAATATTACATCAAAGGATTATTTTAAAATATTAGAGAGATTATATTTAAATCCTGATGAGAATAAATATTATAGTTCTATGATTGAAACTATGGAAAAGACAAAATGCAATGACAGAATAGACAAGTATATTCCACACCAAATAGTAGCACATAAAATTGGAGACTATGCATCATGTGTAAACGATACAGCTATTATATATAAGGATAATCCATATATTCTTGTTGTGTTTACAAAAGAACTTCCTCAGGCAAAAGAAATTATTGCTAAGGTATCAAAAATGATTTATGACGCTCAAGAATGACCAGCAAAGATTGGGGACGGTTAGCAACTAATTGAAGAATTGAAGGAAAACGAAACTTGAGGGACGGTTAACAACTAATTGAAGAATTGAAGGAAAGCGAAACCTGAGGGACGGTTAATAACTAATTGATAATTGACAAATCGTTCATAAATTAGATTCCACTAATAACTTCAGAAGGAAAAATAATAGTTTTTTTGTATAGAAATGATCAAATATAATCACATTCAAGGAGGGGCACCTTCTGAAGATTATTAATGTATCTTATATTCTATGCTGTAAAAGGTAAAGTGTTACATATAACAAACATAATTTGTAAAAAAAGATGTTTAAATATGTTTTTAGATATTTTAAATGTTGAAGATATACTGTATAATGTAATCAAATGGTAATTATTTGGAAAGGTGTGATTTAGGATGACTTATATAAAAAGATACGAAGAATGGGTAAATAATAAGTACTTTGATGAAGAGACACGAGAAGAATTAAAATCCATAAAAAATGATGACAAGGAGATTGAAGACAGATTTTATATGGATTTAGAGTTTGGTACTGCAGGTTTAAGAGGAAAGTTAGGTGCAGGACTTAACCGAATGAATATATATATTATTTCAAGGGCAACGCAAGGGCTTGCAGATTATATTAAGGAATATGGAAAAGAATATATGGATAGAGGTGTAGCAATAGCTTATGACTGCAGACATTATTCTGTTAAATTTGCAGCTACAGCAGCACAAGTATTAGCAGCAAATGGAATTAAAGCATATTTATTTGAAGAATTAAGACCTACGCCAGAACTATCTTATGCAGTAAGAACGTTACATACAGCTGCTGGAATTGTTGTGACTGCTAGTCATAACCCTAAAGAATATAATGGATACAAGGTTTATTGGGAAGATGGTGCACAAATTTTATCATCTACTGCAAAGGGAATAACAGAAAAAATCAAGAGTATTACAGACTTTAGTACTATAAAAGTTATGGATATTGAGGAAGCAAAGGAAAAAGGGTTAATAGTAATACTTGGAAAAGCAATGGATGATGAGTATATGGAGAAAGTAAAGGGACTAGCTATAAGAGACAATATAGATAAAGATATTAAAATTGTATACACTCCTCTAAATGGTACTGGAAATGTGCCTGTAAGAAGGGTTCTTAAGGAAAGAGGATTTACTAATATAATAGTAGTACCAGAGCAAGAAAAGCCAGATCCAGATTTTACAACTGTTGGATATCCTAATCCCGAGGATGTAAAAGCCTTCAAATATGCAAGAGCACTTGGGAAAAAAGAAGGGGCAGAATTGTTAATAGCTACTGACCCCGATTGTGATAGACTTGCAATAATGGTTAGAGATTCGCATGGCGAATATGTTGCATTTAATGGTAATCAAACAGGGGCTATACTAATAAAGTATGTTATTGAGGGAATGAAAGAAAAAGGCACACTTCCTAAAAATGCTGCTATAGTTAAATCTTTAGTAACAGGAGATTTAGGCAAGGCAATAGCTAAAAAATATGGTGTAGAAACTTTTGAAGTACTTACAGGCTTCAAAAATATTTGTAGCAAAATTCAAGATTTTAAAAAGGATAATAGCTTTGAGTTTATATTCGGATATGAGGAAAGTATCGGTTATGTTGCTGGGACTTTTGTTCGTGATAAGGATGCAGTTATAGCGTCAATGCTTTTATGTGAGGCAGCGGCTTATTATAAATCAAAAGGCAAAACGTTATTAGATATATTAAATGAGATTTATGTAGAGTTTGGATATTATAGAGAAAACCTAATATCTTTAGTTTTAGAAGGTATAGAAGGACAAGAAAGAATTTCTAGAATGATGGAAGAATACAGAAAAGATTATTTATTAACAATAGGTAGTTCAAAGCTTACAAAGTTTATAGATTATGAAGCTGAGAAATCTTATGACATCTTAAATGGCACAGAAGAACCTAGTGGAATAGAAAAATCTAACGTACTTAAATTCTATTTTGATGATGATAGCTGGTATGCAGTAAGACCTTCAGGTACAGAACCAAAAATTAAAATATATATGTACTCTAAAGGAAAAACTCTAAAAGCTGCAGAAGATAAACTAGTGGAAATGGAAAAAGTTATAATAGCGAAACTTCAAAGCACAAAATAGAAATAAAGAACAAGCTAGAAATATAAATAAAACAATTTAATAAAAGGGTTCATGTAATGCTTAAACATATTCTAATGCACTACATGGATCCTTTTATATGCTTTGATTTATTTTAAATATAGTGCACGGAGAGCTTGTCCCATGTAGTCCACCATGAAAACAAGCAAATTGAGTAAAGAATTACAAAAACGGAATTAAAAAAAAACTAATGTTTTTGATATTTTTAGTCCGAAATATCGTCAACAAAAACTGATGATATTCATTAAGACAAATCATACATGGTATAATATATATAAAAGATATATTAAAAATATTTTAAAATAAATAACATGCAAGTACATTAGTTTATTTATAGAATTTGTCTAAATTATAAAAGGAAGGGACGTGTTTTTGTGAGTTTGAGATTTATCTATGGAGGAGCTGGAAAGGGTAAAAGTACTTTCTGTTTAGATGATATAAAGCGCAGGCAAAAGGAAGAAACGGAGAAACCTCTAGTACTTTTGGTCCCAGAACAATTCTCTTTTCAAGCTGAAAAAAATCTTATAAAAGTAGTTGGATCAACAGGAATAAAAAATGTCCAAGTACTTAGTTTTAATAGATTAGCATACAAAGTATTTAGTGAAGTTGGAGGCATAACCCTTAAACCTATGGATACATCAGGAAAGGCAATGCTTATTCATAGTATACTTCAAAAGAATGGAGAAGAATTCAAGGTGTTTAAAGGAGCATCAAGGCAAAGGGGCTTTGTAGATAATGTAGCTAGCGTTATCACTGAGTTTAAAAAATATGGGATTTCGATTGCTGATCTAAATAAGGTAAAAGAAGATTTAGGCGAGAATCCATTACTTATAGATAAAATAATAGATTTATCTCTTATATATGGAGAGTTTGATAATATTTTAAACATAAATTATGTGGATCCTGACGATGATTTGACTCGTTTATGTAGTCGTCTTGATGAATGTAACATTTTTGATGGAGCGGAGTTCTGGCTTGATGAGTTTACAGGATTTACACCACAGCAATATGGAGTACTAGAAAAGTTGTATAAAAAGGCTAATAGAATAAATATAACTTTGCCTCTAAAAAGCTCGGAGCATTCAAAATTTATGGAGCCCTCTGATGCATTTTATTCTATAAAGTTTACAGAAGATAATCTTTTAAATTTGGCGAATGAGAGTGGGACAAGCATAGAAGCACCTATAGAACTACAAGGCAATAAAGAGTCTAAATTTAAAGATAATATTGAACTTTCGTTTCTTGAGAAGAATTATTTTGCATTTCCTTATACGCCATTAGTAAATAAATGTGAAAATATAAAGATATTTAAAGCCCTTAATGGTTACAGTGAAGTAGAATATGTAGCAAGGGATATCCTAAAAATATGTAGAGATGAGAATATAAGATTTAACAAAATAGCAGTAGTTACTAGAGAT
>NZ_CALEVF010000371.1 GCF_937920395.1 uncultured Clostridium sp.
ATATAAAGTTTAAATTCTGGTGAAACCCAAGAAGCAAATTCAAATGCAATATCTTTATGAGCAAACGTACCACCATACCTACCAGATTTTGAAATAATACCAATTGCAGCTGTTTTTAATACCCATTTTTGTGGAGATAATACAAACGCATTTTTACCTGCTTCATTTCTAAACCCATCGAATTCGACGGGTTTAAAATCTGGATTATTCATCTTTTCCCATAATCCTAAAAATTCTATAGTATCTTTATTTCTAAGCCAATTACGAATAACGTCATTTGGTTCATCACTTTTATATTTTGCAATATCAGTTAAACTAATATAATCATCTTCATTTCCCTTTGAAACAACAGAAATCTCTGCTCCATTTGCGTTTATTGTTGCTTTATATTCTTTGTTCTTATTCATTAGTTACACCTCACTTTTTATCACTTAATAAAATTATTCTATATATTAAGATGGGTTGTCCTATTTTTTCTTCATCTAGCTTCCGCATAACCTACTTTCCATTCTTTCCCAAGGGTCAGGTACCTTACAGAGTTTGGAAGTATAACGGACAAACTCTGTTGCTACTAACTTTCTAACTCTTTCTTTATTTGTATAATTTTTTCTTCAGAAATACCTATAGCTTTAATTAATATATCTATACTAACTCCTAATTTCAATAAATTTGTAGCATCTTCTATTGCCTTTTCATCCTTAGCACTACTTATCATATTAGCCCTCTCATGAAGTGATCTTTCTCTTGCTTTGTAAAGTTCTAATGTCTTTGGATCACTACTTAGATATTCTATTTTCTCTTCTGCTTTTTTAATATCAATATCCATGTCCATCAACTCTCCTAATTCTTTATCACTTATATCTTCACTTAAGAAAGATAGCCACCTTTGTAACTTATCTTCTTTTAAATTCTTATTCTTCAATTTTCTGAATTTTGCCATTTCTATAAAGTGAATCTCTACTACATCAGTTAACATGTAGTCGTTGTCTCCATCTTACCATAGATGAAATGTTGTGTGAAATTTATCAGGTATTTTTATATATTCAAAATCTACTATATTTATAGTTATGACCTTAGTTAGATTCTAATTTTATCAGAAAATTACATTTTATTCTACTCTGCATTTGAAATATCTATTATAAAATAAATCTCTTTAAATTTTTTATCTTTTAGGTTACTTCAAATTCAAATGTCTTCTATCAATAACTAACATAATCCAGTATAGAGACTTTTAATCCAAAAACTACCAAAATTATATCTCTATAATTTTAGTAGTTCCATCGCATGGCTGTCGCCAATTTTTTTCTTCTCTTCTCTTCAAACATCTCGACTTCTATAAATGTTAGTGCAGCACCAGAATATATTTTATTATGTTTAGTGATATTTCTTACTTCTAAACTAGTTCATCCACAAGTCCGATTCCCACTAATAATCAAAGATTGTAATATGCTCATAATATTCCTCATTAATTACAACATCATTAATTTTATATATAGTATCTACAAAACATACATGGCAATCGAATCCATTATTAATTATAAACCTACCGTTATCCTTGCTTATATCTCTTACTATAGCTCTTACATATTTCATATGTGCTAAATCTGTTTATTGGTTACTACCAGTAAACTTCTGGACGTACAAAAAGGATGCCAACCAGACATCCTTTTCATCAATTAGGATTTTTTTAGTTTTACTTGGTGATACCCTCTCACCAATTCATACTTGTATTATAACATGTCTATGATAAAAGTAAATCCCTTTAACTTTTTCCTATCTTTTGATTTACTACAAATTAAAATGTTCTCTAACAATAATGCGACAATGTAACAGCGGTAAAAACAACTGGAAGTTGGTTACTTACCACCCAATATAATATTAATTATATTGGATTCCAATTCATTTTGAGTCATTAACTAGCATAATCCAGTACAAAGATTTTTAATACAAAAGAACTACCAAAATTATATCTCTATAAATTTCAGTAATTCCCTCACACGTGGCTGTCGCCAAGTCTTTTTGTTTATATTCTTTTCAAATGTATCAAATTTTCACTTCAACTTCTTCATCCTTAATCCACATCAAATATTCCATCTTCGCCTAGCTTCGCATGTCCCTTTTTCGCTTCATTGTTTATGTATTTACATATAATAGGTTGCTGACGCGACCCCATTCCAATATATGGATGCAGCGTAGCGAATCCGTTTATTGGTTGCTAATAGAAGTGGGAAACTTTCCTTCTTAAATGTTGTTAAAAACCGCACAAATAATGTAACCATCATATATATTAAGTGAAAACAAAATAAAAAGGAGTGATTAAGTATGGCAGTTGTATCAACAAAAATCGCTAGTGTTTTAAAACTCACAATGAAGACAGGCATAGACATCAATGGTAAGGATATATTTGTTACAAAGAGTCTAGGTAATGTAGGTGTTACTTCATTAGATGCTGATATCTTTGCAGTAGGACAAGCTATCTCTAAAATCAAAACTTATCCGTTGGTTGCACTTGACAGAGAAGATCAGTTTAGCTTAATTATGGAATAGAATCAAATCCAAATAATTCAAATTAATTTAAAGGAGGAAAAATAATATGCATAAATTAGTTATGAGATTTTTAACAAGTGTTGAGGGTAAGTATTTTACGTTAAGTGTAGATGACATAAAATCTGATGAAGATGGTGCTCCTACTGTAACACAAGCTGAAGTAATTGCACTTATGGATCTAGTTATCGCAAAAAACATCTTTTTATCAACTAGTGGTGACTTAACTGGCAAGAAAGATGCTAAAATAGTCACTACTGCTACTAGTCCATTTGTAGTAGCTTAGAAAAATAGTAAATCCGGTAAATCATAGAAATATTATGATTTACCGGATTTTTATTATAGAATTAATTATTTATAAGCTTTTAAATGTAAAAGCTTATCTACAGTAACAAAGCTATATCCCATTTCCTTAAGCTTTAAAATCATTTGTGGAAGTGCTTTTGTAGTGGCTTTTTTATCTCCATTACAATGCATCAAAACTATTTCACCTGGGCGTACATTTTTAACTACATTATTAACAATATTTTCAGCTTCACGTTGCTCCCAATCTAAGGTGTCAATGGACCAAATTATACTTTTGTAATTTTGTGCTGTTAAAGTATTCAAAACAACATCATTTACATCACCATAGGGTGGTCTTATTAATGTAGGCCTTTTCCCTATTACCTTATTAATTTCATTTTCAGTTAAAGCAACTTCATTATTAATTTGCACTGCATTAATCGTGGCAAAATCTTTATGAGACCAACTATGACTTGCTATTACATTTCCATCTGCATATGCCTGTTTAATTATGGATTTGCATGATTCAATTTGATTGCCAACACAGAAAAAAGTACCTTTAATATTATTATCATGTAGTACTTTAATAATTTTAGGCGTATTCACTGGATCTGGACCATCATCAAAGGTAAGTGCTACCACTTTATTTGTATTTTGACCATTAATATATAAGCTAGAAGGGTATTTCTTAGCTAAGTTTACTACAGACTCTCTCCATTTTGTAAGCCCCGCATCAGGGTATTTTTTAGGTGTAGTACTTGTTCCTACAATATTATAAAAGAATGGAGCTTTCTTTGTAGTTACGTCCGCTTTAGGTAGAGCGGACACAACTGTTGCATGATGAGTTATTTTTTTCTTACCTGTAGTCTTATCTATAGACTTATCTACAGAAGATAATGTCTTTGTTGCTTTAATTGGAGAATGCATTTTATAAGTTATAAGAACAGAAGCTACAATTAATACTACGAGGCCGATTGTAATTACGAACTTTTTCATTTTATAATTAATCCTTTCATACATATTAGGTTTTAGAAATTAAAACTTCACTTATTTTATGCCTTTTGTATGTCTGTAAGTTGATAGCTAGCTGTAGCCTCATCATATTGGAACTTATATACATATCTAAAAGCCTTATTTGAAGAAATATTATCTTTATTAACAATAGTATAAACTTCTGAAGTAGTTATAGTTCCAGATTGATTATCATCACTAATGTTGTAAGCCGTTATATTATCAGATACAATGCTCTCTTGTACACCTGCTGCATATGTAGTAGGAATATATGATTGTTGTAGTTTATATATATCACTTTCAGAATTTACGTAAGGTACAATTAATGAAATATCATTTGTATTAACAGCTTGTGTAAAACAGCTCGTATAGTTATTCAAAAGCTCATCTAATTTACCTTTAATATCATCCAAATTACTACTTGCATCAGCAAAACTTAAATTAATGTCAGTATCACCTGCTGCGACTGAGTATTCTTCACTTTTAAGTATTTTTCCCTCTACTAAGTGTGTAGCATATATTTTCGTAGAACTGTCTACAGGTCCAAAATTTGTTGCGTCTTTAACTGTCACATTAACATCTTTTCCATTAACAAATATTTTAGCATCTTGGTAATCGGAACTTATATTTAAATAATTCATATCATCAAATACACTTAATTTTGCGATGCCATCCGTAGCTGCTACAAGATCCACTGGATAAGTCTGGTTCAAAGTAAGATATTTACCTTTATACTTAGCTAAAATCGAATATTCTCCAGGTATATATGGTCCAAATTCCTTAGTATATTTGTCAGTATCTGTCTTTCCAATTTGCACATTATTAATTGAAAAAGTAACATCTTTAACTGGAGCTGTTATAGTAACAAATGTAGGCTTAATATTGATTTTATAATTGGGAAAAATCAAAAACTTTTTTCCAATTTTAGATAAACATAATATATTGCTAGTTTTAGTATTAGGATTTAAGATATCGTTATTCAAACCTTTAATAACTTCCTCATAATATGAAGGATTGGTTTTAAAATAAGCTAATAAAGGTGCAACGCTTTTGCTATTAACTGTAAGCCTTGCATCAGAACAATGCATGATACTCGCTAAATCAGAACTATTATTTGAAACTACATCACTTTCAAATCTTGTTTCAAGCTTTTTAGGGTCTGATAAAGAATTACCAACTTGAACAATGGCAACTATTGCTACTATAAAAACTGTAACTATTGCTATAACTATTTTAGACTTTTTCGTTAACTTACGATTAAATGTAATGTGGTTCTCAGTTGGAATTGTTTCTTCTATTTGCTCGGGCTCTTCTATTTGCTCAGATTCATCTACTATTGGATGAGATTCCTCGGCTGAATTTGTTTCATCTATTGGATAAGATTCCTTCATTGAATTAATTTCTTCTGTTGATTGAATTTCATTTGTAGATTCAATTTCCAAGTTATTACCGCAAGAAGTACAAAATATTTGTTCTTCTTTAACTTCCTTGCCACATTTAGTACAAAATTTCATTTTAGATCCCCCATTTTTTTATATTAGTGGTTTATTAAGATATAATATTTATATACTATCGCTTTAATTACATCTTCCAAATGATAATAAAATGCTATAAAAAAAACTGTCAAAGTTATGACTCCTGAAATTGATATAATTAAAACAGACATGTTTGCTTTTATTGAAAAACTTTCTTTAACAATAATTGCTAACGATATAATTGAAATAAATACCCCTAAAATAACAAAAATAATTCCTAAGTACAATGAAAAATATGAAAATATAATTGAAATAATTTCACAAATTAAAAAAGGTAAAGTTGAAATCAATATAGCCTTAAACACTATGAATGGTTTCCATTTTGCTTTTAAAATTAATTTTATTCCTAAATATACACAAGTAAATAAAACAAGTAAAACCACTAAATACAATCCACAATTTTCAATAAATATTTTACCGTATGGTATAGTATTTAAATACTTAAATTGATCAATAGTATTATTCATAGAGTCTAAATCACTGGAATTCAAACTATAAGATAACAAATTCTGACCCGACAAACCTGCTAGTGAAGATATATATTGATAACACTTTGTAACTACTGTTGATAAACAACTAACAATTTGATTAACTTTCCAAATACCTAATATACCTTGTATAAATGTTAATATAATAGCGATTACTACAACATGGTTTTTCTGAGCTTTAGCTACAAACTCTTGTCCACCAGAAACTGGATTTAATGATGAATTTTTAAAAATATTAATTATCTCATCTAAGTCAATCGCCTTAGCTAATGGTTTAATACGATCTGATATTGGATTCTCCATCTTTTCTTTCTTTGGATTAGAATTTACCCTCACACCACATTTTTGACAAAACTCATCATTTGCTTCAATTTTAGATCCGCATTTACTGCAATACGTCATACTGTTCCCCCTAGTGTTTTATTGTATTTAAGCTTTCCTATGAATCTTTAATAATGTATCAAGCTAAATTAGTCCATAATTATAGGTTTTTCTATAATTATGGACTGGATTTACTAATAGAATATAATATTCAAAGTAATATATTAAGAATATCTTCTGTCGCTTCCAAATTATTTATTTACAACCATAGATATTATATGCTATATCAAAAAGTTTTTCCACTAACAAAATGTCCTAAATTTTTCATAATAATATACATAACTAATTAGAAATTTTAATTGTTTTATTTGTTTGTTAAAATTATGTCTAATTATACATATCATTCACTTGTTAATGAGGTTGTAGATACATATTAAGTAATTTATCCATTTTTTTATGTAATTTAATAAATATTTTCAATATAAACTTAACGACAAAAAAAAGCTTATGCCATTAACGCATCTGCTTTTTTTTATTAAACTCTGTAATTTCGTCTAAATATAATACCATAATATATTTTATATTGAAACCCATTTTTCAGAAACTGCTTCAGCTACATATTTTACCCCACACCATAACCAAACTATTATTAATACTGGAAAAAACGCAAAAAAATCTTTCATAATTGTCCCCCTTTAATTTCTATTCTTATTACCGAAGTCCTATTGCTTCGCCTTCGCCTCTACCCAACTTGTCCCATATGTAATTATGTTGTTTAACGGCATTTGAGTAGTCTTTCTTTTTCCAACTATTTAAATATAGTAGCAATGTACTTTTATCTCCATAACTATTATTATTTACAATTTCAATAAGGTCATTACAAGCCGTAGGATTTATATCTTGTACCCCATATCTGAGGCCATCCTTTGACACTATTTTACTATTTATCATTTCGTGCATTTTAATATAGACTCGTTTTTCAGCAACTATCTTTGAATCTGCTATTACTTTTGCATCTGCTTCTGACTGTGCCTTAGCGTCTGCTAATGCTTTAGCATCTGCCAACGCTTTCGCCAATGCTACTTTTTTATCATATGCTTTTTTTTCATCGGCCTTTTGTTTGTTTAGCAATACAATTTTCAATGCATTTTCTTTCTTAATCTTATTATTTACCGTAATATAACTAGCCGTACCAACCGCTATTACGGCTATTATAATTCCACCTATTAATAACTTTTTATGCATATCATAACCTCCCATATAATATTTGTCTTATATTATATGCCAATTCGACATAAATTTACACAATTTTCTTTATAATTAAAATATTGGATGTCATCCAATTACAGTATATCAGTAGGACGTAGCAATGTATAGTATTTTATTATAGGTGTCCATCTGTCTAAGTCGTTGATTTTAATAGGTTTATAGCTGATATTAATAATATTTTATATGTATGACCTCTTCAAAACCTTTTCCATACACAAACACAAATGTTTTAGGTACATATATAAATATTAATTTTTCATTATCTTTTATTTGTTTAGTTGAAACTACAGACCACTTTTCAACAGGTCCATGCTCCGAAACAGCTGTATCAACTCCACTATCTGCATAAGGTGTAAAGTGTGTAACATTACTTGGAACCCAAAAGAATACACGGTAATGAGGTAAACCATCATTTCCTATTATATGATCATAATGAGGTGTCCCTCGTTTTTCATTTTCTATGTTCTTATTCACTGTTTTAATTACTTTAACAGTATTTGTATTGCTTGGTATATGCACAGCACTCCTAAAAACTAATAACATTAGTATTAGTGTTATAGCTCCTAATAATATTTTTTTACAATTCATAACAACATCTCCACAATTCATAAACTTTTCATATGAATTTGTTTAAATTATATCCAAATAACTTTTTAATAAACAAAACTACGGAACTGCATACCCAGCTTTTCACTGTAATATTTATATTATTATGCTTTATCGTATTTTTTAATTTTATAGTGTATGAGACTGAGAAAAGTTTTATCTGTGATTGTTTTGAGATTATTTTAAGAGATATATGAGATTAATAAAAGACAAAGCTGAGACCATAACATGCTATTATCTATCTATACCCAATATAAGTATTGAAACTAATTTAATTAAGTATTAAAGATTTTATAAGGAGGAGAATCATATATGGAAAGTCTACAAGTTGACGTAAAAAATAGCAAAAAAAAAGGTATTTTAAAAACACTTAAATACATTGGAAAAACACTTATAACGATTATTTGTACAATTTTAATTTTTATAATAATAATATCCTGCATTACTATATTTGATGCAACAACACATCCTGGCAAAACTCCATCTGCATTAGGATATAAGTGGATGACAGTTCTTACTGGTAGTATGAAGCCACAATTTAACCCTGGGGATTTAGTAATATCAACTAACGTAAAAGATTTAAATTCTGTAAAGGTTGGTACAGTAGTAACCTACCTTAATAAAGAGAATGTATTGATAACCCATAGGGTTACAAAAATTAACAACAATAATGGAGTAAATACTTATATTGCAAAAGGTGATGCTAATCCAGTTGCAGATATTGAATCTTTTAGCGGAAGTAAAATTCAAGGAACTTATAAAACTACAATTCCCTATTTAGGTTATGCAGGGATGTTCGTCAAATCTGGAGTTGGAATGATATCACTTATCGTTATTCCATTAATTATTATCCTTGGGATGGAATTAATCGATCATTTAAGGAAATCTAAAACTAAAACAGTTAATGTTATTGAGGGTAATACCCTTTAATATTATAAATAAAATATATTCAAATAGGGGGATTATTAAATGAAAAGCAAAATGGTTTTAAGTATAGTTATGGCAGCAGCTGTCACTTTAGGTGGAGCTGCTATGGCTACAAATGCTAACTTCAATGCTACCGCAGTAAGCAATGGTAATATAGTTACTATGGGTACAGTACAACTAGGTAATTTGAGAAGCGGTCAAGTTGGTCAAGCTATAAATATGGACACTTTATTTAATGTAAGCAATTTAGGTACTTTAACAGATCCAGTAACAAATAGTAATAGTATAGTTATTAGAGGAACCCTTCCAGTAACACTTTCTTTAGGCGGGTATGCAGATAATTCTAATCGTGTATTTCAAGCATCAATTCCAAGTGGTGTACTAGCAACTTGGTATAGACATTACAAATCTAATGTTACAGTTACTGTAAGAAGAACTAATAATACTACAGATAGTTATACTTCAAGGCCCGATGCAATTACCGGAGGATTTGATTCAATATTTGATTCTATAGAAGGAACCGCTCATACTCCTGCAACAGATAATACAACAGGTATTAGTGCATTACTCACTGATTTAGGAACACTACACCCTGGCGACGTAGTAACAATTACAACAAAAACTAAATTCGCCCAAACAGCTTACTACACAAAGGATGCTAATAATAAACCGATTAATGGAGATTATACCTTAACTCAAGATGAAGTTAATGCATTTCAAGGAAAGTCACTTGCTATAAATCTTAAGTTAGTAGCTACAGAAGCTAAGTAATTAGTTAAATAAATTTAAAATATATCATTATCTTATATTGATTATAAATTCCCCTATAATTTTTAATTATAGGGGTTTATTTTTCATTATCCTTTATTTGTTTAGTTGTAACTACAGATTACTTTTCTATGAAATTCATCACCAACTGCAAATAATAGACATATAAACATTATAGTAGTTAATGCATTTTTTTCCTTAAGTCCTACCATAAATAATAAATTCGATAAGGAACCAGTTCTAGCCATGTATCATCATTTAAATAAACTTTTAATCATTTCAACATAACCGGATTTTTTAATATGTATCTTATAGTATAATTAATTATCGACTTAAAATGAAAGGAGAACCATTAATGCTATATATCATTAAAATTCTTGTTAATATTATTTTGCCTCCAGGTTGTCTAATTGTCTTTTTACTTTTATATATTGTTTATCATTATAAAAAAAACAAAAGATTACCTAAACTATTTATTGCTATAACTTTTCTTTTTTATATAATATCAATACCTCTTACATCTGATCTATTAACGCATTCATTAGAATATAAATATCCACAACCGAGTAAGCTAAGTGGCGACGTTGTAGTTGTACTAGGTGGTGGTGCTACTTTAAGCTCTCCTGACTTTAGCGGCGAAGGTAATCTGTTTGGTTCTGCTGCCAATCGATTGCTCACAGCTGCCCGTATAAATAAAAAAACAGGACTACCGATAATATTTTCAGGCGGTCAAGTGTTTAAAACTAGTGGAAATGAAGCTAACATTGCAAAACGTTTTTTATTAGATTTAGGTATAACTAAAAATGATGTGATTATAGAAAATAAAAGTCTTAATACAACTGAAAATGCTAAATTCACTAAAGTTATTTTAACAAAAAATAACTATACGAAACCTATATTAATAACATCAGCTTTTCATATGTATAGAGCAGTACTAAATTTTAATAATTCTGGAATAAAGAACTTTGTAATCTATCCTTGTGATTATTCCACAAATAAAAATATTTCTATAAGCTTTAGCTCTTTTATACCATCAGGTTCAAGTTTAAATTATTCTACAATAGCATTGCATGAGTACTTAGGCATACTTCAATTATTAATAAAGAAATAAATCTTTAATTATCATTACTACGAGCTACTTCAGCATACATTTCCTTAAAGTTATCATTATCTTTTAAAGTCTGAAGATATTTCATAAATGGAACTTTTAATTCATCTCTTTTTAATGCAAATTCCACTGTAGCTTCTAGAAATCCTAATTTATCTCCTACATCATATCTACGTCCTTCAAATACGTATGCATACATGTCTTGCTTAGCTATTAATGTTTTTAGAGCATCCGTTAATTGAATTTCATTGCCTTTACCAGGTAACGTATTATCTAATATATTAAATATATCTGGAGTAATTATGTATCTACCAAGTATGGCTACATTGGAAGGTGCTACATCTACTCCCGGTTTTTCTACAAGGTCATTAACTTTGTATACTCTATCACTGACTTGAACCCCATCAACAATTCCGTATTTATCAACATTCTCTTTTGCTACTTCTTGAACTCCTAAAATCGAAACATTTTTCTCCTCAAAACAATCCATAAGTTGTTTTAAACATGGAACCTTAGCATCTACTATATCATCACCAAGCATTACCGCAAAAGGTTCATTACCAACAAATACTCTAGCTTTATTTATAGCATCTCCTAGACCCTTAGGTTCCTTTTGTCTTATAAAATGGATATTAACCATATTTGATATGTGACGTACTTCTTTAAGAAGAGTATCTTTATGTTTATTTTCAAGCTCAAGTTCTAGTTCTACTGATTTATCAAAATGATCTTCAATAGACTTTTTATTTCTTCCTGTAATAATTAATATTTCCTCTATTCCTGATGCCACAGCTTCTTCTATAATATACTGCATTGTAGGCTTATCAACTATAGGTATTATTCTCATTAATTTTTATTGCATTTAAATTCTCGCCTTATTTGTATTTCTCTTATATATCTTATAATATACAAAGTAAAACAACCCAATACCTACTAAAGATCCTGCAAAATCTATCAACACATCACTTACTAATGAAGTTCTACCAGGGACAAATAACTGATGAAATTCATCACCAACTGCAAATAATAAACATATAAACATTATAGTAGTTAATGCATTTTTACCCTTAAGTCCTACTATGAATAATAAATTTGAAACAATCACTGCTAATAAGGCATATTCAAATGCATGAGCATTTTTCCTAATAACCAAATTTATTTTCTCATCTCTTGAACTTAGGGGAAGTGCGCCCTGTTTTAATTTACTTGAATTAGTTTTACCTTCTACATCATACTTAATATCCCTTAACGACTGAACTATTCCATAACTACGTAGATTTAATAAAGAACCAGTTCTAGACGAATTATAAAATATAAATCCCATTGCTAATATGCATAAAACAATTCCTATTTTTTTCAATACAACACCACCCAATTTTTCAATAACATAAATTATAACATGTATCATTTTTAAAATCTAGATGTTGTAAAATTATATTTATATTAGTTTCAGTAATTAGCTCACGGATTCTAAACTCTAACTTCTTCACTTATAACTTCGCATCAGATGTTTCATCTTTGCATAGCTTCCGCTTGACATTCTTTCCCAAGGGTCAGGCACCTTTCAGAGTTTGGAAGTAAAACGAACAAGCTCTGTTGCTTGTTTTTGTGATACATTTACAAGTATCCATGCAAATAGTAGTGAAAGCGTAGAGGCTCATGGAATAGAAACATTCGCTTATCCTGCAAGTTCATCCGGGGCAGTATTATCAAAATTTGTACAATCCGAATTAATAAAAGCTACAGGATTAACTGATAGGGGTTGCAAGACTGCTAATTTCGGTGTGCTTAGAATGACTAAAATGGTAGCTATATTAGTAGAAACTGCATTTATTAGTAATACAAATGAGGAAAATTTACTAATATCAAATGATTATCAAGAAACGGTAGCACAATGCATTGTTAAAGGCATCTTTGCGTACCTAGGACTAATTTTTATGGGAGAACGTGAAACCGTGCATGCTCCAATTATATCTTCTGTAAAGTATGGAATAGTTACCGTTTCTGTACTTAATGTTAGGGCTAATGCAAATGTAAATTCAAATATACTCGGGACTTTAAACAAAAATGAAAAAGTCAAAATTGCAAGTAAGGTAGGGACTTGGTATTCTATATTTTATGGTAATCATGGGGGATATGTTAGCGCGAATTATATTAAATTAGTCTAAGGGGCAGAAATGCCTCTTTTTTTTTTATGTACCCACCTACATTTCTTATCATGCCTTTTAATTCCATTATTGATATAGTTTCTAAAATATCTGATTTATCCATTTTTAAATCAACTAACAATTCACCTAATGTCATAGGGCTGTCTTCTATTTTCGTTAATATAGCCTTTTCAAGCACTGTTAATTCACAACCTACCGGTTCTGAATTCTGCATTTTATTATTTACCCCTGGCTTCCTAATTGGATTCAACAATAGTTGGGAAGGGTTTAAATATATTTTAGCCCCTTCGTAGATTAATTTATTTGTACCAAAACTTTCAGTTCTATAAATACTATTCGGAGCTGCAAACACTTCTCTGTTTTGCTCCTTTGCATAAGCTGCTGTCAAAAGAGAACCACTTTTTTCTCCCGCTTCCACCACTAAAAGCTTTTTACACCAAGCACTTATTAACCTATTTCTCATTGGGAAATGTCTAGCATCTGGTTTTATTCCTGGTGGATACTCTGATACAATCGCCCCTTTTTCTATTATTCTCTGCATAAGTTCCATATGTTCCTTTGGATAACATATATCTAAACCACAACCTAGTATAGCTATAGTGTATCCATCTGATTTCAAACAAGCTGTATGTGCATACCCATCTATGCCTTTAGCCATTCCGCTAATAACTGGTATATTACTTTGAGCTAAAAACTCTCCTGCTTCTACAGTAAGTCTTTTACCATACTCAGTGCATCTTCTACTCCCTACAATAGCTATACCAATACTATTTTCTATAAGCGTCCCTCTATAATATAAAATAATTGGAGCTTGTTTAATTTTCTTTACCTCAATTGGGTATAAATAATCGCGATAAGTCAATACGGTTATATTTAGTTTCTCACACTTTTTTAACATTTCTTCTGATCCTACTAATGATTTTGAAGAAAAAATCACATCCGCAGTAACTCTTCCTATTCCACTTATATTTTCAAGTTCAGATTTTGTGGCTGTATAAATATTTAAGGGAGTTTCAAAAATATCCAACAATGCTTTCGCGATTACTGGACCTACTCCATTTATTTGTGATAGCCACATCCAATAAACTAAACTACTATCATAATTTTCCATATTAAATCACTACCATATTGACTCGCCCTTTTTCCAAATCTCTACACATCAAAGCTTTAGCAATATGCCCCTTACTTAAGTTCTTTGAACCATCCATATCTGCAAAAGTTCTCGCTACTTTTAGAAACTTATGAAAAGTGCGCGCACTATACTTATATCTGTCAAACGCCATTTGAAGAAGTTTTTTGCTTTCGTCCTCAAGTACGCAAAATTCTTTAATTAAAGCTGGTGTCATTTCAGAATTCGAATTTATGTCTTCAATATTTTTATATCTTTCTCTTTGTATATTTCTAGCAAACTCCACCTTTTGTCTTAACTCACTAGAACTAATCCCTTTGGTATTATCTGAAAGCTTCATGAAATCTACAGGTAGTACATATTTTTGAATATCTATCCTGTCCAGCATTGGTCCTGATATTTTCTGCCTGTATTTTAATACTTCGTAATCCGTGCAATGGCATCTTTGTTGTCCATAATATCCACATGAACAAGGATTCATAGCAGCAATAAGCATGAAGCTCGAAGGGTACACATTAGTATATTTAACTCTAGCAATAGTTACATTATTATCTTCCATTGGTTGCCTTAAAGCATCTAATGTCTTCTTATTAAATTCTGCAATCTCATCTAAAAATAATACGCCGTTATGAGCGAGAGATATTTCTCCTGGCATAGCATTGTTTCCTCCACCTACAAGTGAATTCATTGACGCATTGTGGTGTGGCGCCCTAAATGGTCTTTCTGTTATTAACGTACCTTTATTTTTTAAAACACCTGAAACACTATATATTTTTGTTACTTCTAAAGCTTCTCTTTCAGTCATAGACGGCAGAATTGATGGTATCCTTTTGGCTATCATTGATTTCCCACAACCTGGAGCGCCAGACATTATCAGATTATGACCGCCTGCTGCAGTTGCTACAATAAACTCTATAATAGCATCTTGACCTTGCACATCTTGGAAATCTAATAAATATGGTCTTTGTATTATATGCTCACTTTTTAAATCTTCTAAAGGTGTATAAGGACTTATCCCTTCTAAAAAAGAAATTACTTCTGTGAGCTTTTCAAATCCAAAAATATTTATACCTTTTACTAAAGAAGCCTCACGTATATTTTCTTTAGGAACAACTAAGTTAGTAATTCCTCTTTTCTTAGCTTCTATTGTCATAGGTAAAATTCCTGAACATGCTCTTATATCTGCATTTAAAGATAGCTCTCCAATAAACCCAAAACTTTCAATTTCTTCAATATTTATTTGTTTAGATTGTATAAGTAAACCTATAGCCATAGCTAAATCAAAATGAGATCCACTCTTTTTTATATCCCCTGGCGAAAGATTTATAACAATTTTCATTCTTGGGAACTCATATTTAACATGAATAATAGCAGCCTCAAGTCTCTCCTTAGCTTCCTTTACAGATGCATCCCCTAGCCCTACAATTGATACAGAAGGCTGACCATATATCGTGTCCGTTTCTATTTTTACAACATACCCATCTATACCGCTTATAGCAAAACCATTAACTACTGCTGCCATTTACACTTCCTCCTTGACCTCATCAACCTTTATTTTTATAGCACTTTCTACAAAGTTTCTGTATAACTCTTTACTATTATCACTCTTAAAGTAACAAAGTATGTTTAGTGAAACTGTAAATCTTTCCTCAACTATTCCCATAAAGATACCATAACTGCTCCATTTATACTCTTCTGGCTTATTTACCATATTAGCCCTCACGGGATTCAAATGAATATATCTACTTGTAGTTAACATCTGTGCATCATTCTCAATAATTTCTGTATGATACCTATCTTGATATAAATGTCCTATATATTTATACTTAGTGTTAAAATATCGTGCATAAGTACTGTGAACCCTAGCGATAAAATAACCTATATGTATATCTTCTGTCTTTATAAGTATATGGACATGATTATTCATCAAACAATAGCAGTATATTTGAAACTGGCCTTTAAAGTATTCTATTGCGCATTCTAAAAAGCTACAGTAAACCTGAAAGTCTTCATCATCCCTAAATATATCATTTCTATGATTACCACGGGCTGTTATATGGAAAGCTGATCCTGGATAACTTTCTCTTTTCTTATTAGTCAAATTTTTCAACTCCCTTTAATACAATTTTTAACACAAATAATTGAATCTAATCAAAAATAATAACAAATCAGAATATATATTTCTACTCACCTATTTCCAATGTCGCTAGACAGCCACTTCACGATAAAAAAGCTACCGAAATTATATTTCTATAAGTTTCAGTAGCTCTATCCCATGGCTGTAGCAAATTTTTTTGTTTTTGTTTTTTCCCAACCTTTGGCCTTTTAAATCCACCTTTTTCTCTTCTAAATCCGCATAAAATGTCCCATTTTCGCCTAGCTTCCGCATTGTTGTTCACGTAATGTTCACAACCCCCGAGGGGCCTTGCGAGGCCTGGGCTGAGCTTGCTAAAATGGATGATGCGTAGCTAAATCTGTTCATTGGTTGCTAATGTTTGCTAATTCAATATTTTCTTTTTTAGTTCCCGTACCTTCTCTATGGTCAGTCCTGTTCCTTTGGCTACTATTTCTTCACTTACTCCAAGCCTAAGAAAGTTTGTAGCATCTTCTATTCCTTTTTCATCTTTTTCAGATTTTAACCTAGTAAGTTCGTCACTAATTTCTGCCTGTCTAGATTCATACAGCATCTTAGCCTTATCATCCTTACTTATGATTTTTAATAGATTATAGGCTTTCTTTATATCCTTATTCTTTTCAGCTAGCATTTCCATCA
>NZ_CALEVF010000372.1 GCF_937920395.1 uncultured Clostridium sp.
GTAAATTGTTATTGTTATGATAATGTGATAGTGCCTGATAACCATAAACCACCATGAGTGGGAAACAAGCAATAAGCCTCATGCATTGTTCTAAAACATTACTTGCAGAAGTATCCTCTGCTTTATCATCTATGCTATAAAGAGCTAATATACTTCTTGCGAGTGAATTCATTATATTTTTACTTGGCATTTTAAGTATCATATCCCGAACAAAATCATCTGGAAGATTTCGATATTTAGAAAGTAAACCTGTAAAGTTTTTAAGTTCATCTTTCTTTGGAAGCTCACTAAAAAGCAATAAATAACAAGTCTCTTCAAATCCAAATCGACCATCTTTTAAAAATCCATCCACTAAATTTTCAATACTTATACCTCTATATTTTAAAACACCTGGGGCTGGAATTGTCTTATTATTTTTTACGATAGAAGCATTCACTTGACTGATTTCCGTTAAACCTACAAGTACTCCATGACCATCAACATCTCTAAGCCCTCTCTTTACTTCATATTTAAGAAATAACTCTGGTTCTATAAAACCGCTTAACTTTTTTGGAATTGTATTTTTAAAATGAATTAATTTATCATTATCCATAATATCTCCTTTCACAAAGTAATACTAATAACTTTCTACTATATTACACTATATTACGTATTAATACTTAAAATATAGGAAATTTTGTATGAATTTGTCCTGTACGATTTTACTAATCTATTTCTGAACGTCGTTGAAGCACCGCAAGTCCTGTACGGACAATTTCCTTAATTCCATACGGCCTCATTAATTCAATAAATGAAGATACCTTCTCCTCATCACCAGTAATTTCAATAATAATACTCTTTACATTCATCTCTACAATATTACATTTAAATATATTTACTGTTTCTATAATAAAAGATCTAGTACTTTGATCAAGCGTTACTTTGATGAGCGCCACTTCTCTAGAAATAGATTTTTCAGGACTTAGCTCTAATATTTTTATTACATCAACTAATTTGTTCAATTGTTTTACAATTTGCTCAGTGATTTGTTCATCGCCGCTGACTACAATTGTCATACGCGATATACTAGGATCATCTGTAATACTAACAGTTAAACTATCAATATTATAACCTCTACGCGTAAATAAACCGGCCATTTTACTTAAAGCACCTGGATGATTTTCAACTAATATAGATAAAATGTATTTATTCATAATTTCCCACTCCCTTCTATAATGTGCTTTCTTCTTCACTTACAATACATTCTATCAAAAAAGTTTTATTACTTACCATAGCTTCCTCTAGAACCCCTTTTAATTCTGAATTGGTGTTAACTCTTTTTCCGCAAAATCCATAAGCTTCTACCAATTTTACAAAATCAGGATTTTCATATAAACTTACTCCATAAGTATTTTTATATACATTGCTTTGATATTCACGTACCATACCAAGATTTGAATTATTAAATAATAAAAATATTATATTTAAATGATTTTGTTTAATAGTACCTAGCTCAGACATGCTCATTTGAAAACTTCCATCTCCCATTACTGCAACAACACGTCTCTTTGGAAAAGCGAGCTTACAGCCAACTGATGCAGGAATAGAATATCCCATTGTTCCAAGTCCACCGCTAGTCAAAAATCTTCTATCACCCACCATATCAAGATAATGAGAAGTCCAGATTTGATTTTGCCCAACGTCTGCTGTAATCAAAGCATCTTCTTCTATCATTTGTGATAAAAGTTCTAATGCATATTGTGGATTTACTTTTTCGCGCGATGGCCTAATTTTAACATATTCATTTTTCCAAAAGTTAATTTGCTCTATCCACATTTTTGTATCAGTTTTCGTTACTCCATCAGTAAGCTCTTGTAATATATTTTTACAATCCCCAACTACAGGAATAAGCGCGCTTAGATTTTTACCTATCTCTGCTGGATCAACATCAATATGAATAATATCTGCCATTTTTCCAAAGCTCTTAGACCCACCTGTTGCTCTATCAGCAACTCTTGTACCAACAAGAATTAGAACATCTGCCTCAGCTACTGCTTTATTAGCATATTTATAACCGTGTGACCCAATTAATCCAACGTTATAAGAATATTTTGATGGTATTCCATCCTTACCCATTAATGTGTGTACCATTGGAATATTAGATTTTTCTATAAACTTTGTTAGTTCCTTTTCAGCCTTAGCCGACATTACTCCGCCGCCGACACAAATAAGAGGCTTCTTGCTGCTTTTAATCTTTTCTAATGCCTTTTTTATTTGCCTTTTATTTCCATTTATAGTAGGTTTATACCCTCTTATATTAATCTCACTTGGATATTCAAATTCAATTTCTGTATTTTGAATATCTAATGGTACATCCACAAGTACCGGGCCTGGTCTTCCAGTTCTTGCTATATAAAATGCTTCTTTCATAATCCTAGGTATATCTTTTGCGTCCTTAACTAAATAACTATGTTTTGTAAAAGAATCTGTTGCTCCAATTATATCTGCTTCTTGAAAAACGTCTTTTCCAATTAGGTCTGTTCGCACTTGTCCTGTTATTGCAATCATTGGTATAGAATCTGCATATGCAGTAGCAATTCCCGTTATAAGATTAATAGCTCCCGGGCCTGACGTTGCAATGCATACTCCTATAGACCTTGTAGCCCTTGCATATCCACTGGCACTATGGCCTGCTGCTTGTTCATGCCTTACCAATATATGCTGTATATCAGAGTTCCTTAATGCATCATATAAAGGTCCCACCGGAACCCCTGGGTAACCAAACACTATTTTAACATTTTCTTCTTGTAAACACTTAATTATTGCAACCGCAGCTTTCATTTTTGTACCTCCTTCAATTTTATATAAATTAGAATTTTAAGTATAAAAAAAAGACCTCATCCCCTTGGGGCGAAAAGTCTATCACGGTACCACCCATTTTTATATCTTCATTTTATAACGGTGTATAATTAATATACGCCGGCACGGCTTACCCCATACTGTTTCTATACAACATATAAACAATATAACTTCAACTTACAACTCAAGGGTGAGTTTCAACATTAACCATTTATGGGTTTACACCGTCCCCACTCTCTTAGAATATGAAGAATGCTTACTTTCCCTATCAAAGTTTTCACAATATTCAAATTTATTTTCTTTGTTTTAAAATATTATACTTTAAGGTGTTTTTTTTGTCAATATTTATTTAATAAGATAGTCTAATTTATGTAAACGATCAACTATATGCCATTCTATTATAATTATAAAAACAGCGAGAACATTTTTGCTCTCGCTGTTTTTATAATTATACTTAAATACTAATTATACAAATTTAAATATCACGCTTTTCAAAAACATAAAAACCGGCAAATGCGAATATTACAAAATATATTGCTGATAGTACAATAGCATATGTCATTGTTATTCCACCAATAGGTGCTCCTGAAGTAACAAATGCAGAAAAATTAGACATCCCAAGTGGAAGATATTTACCCCAACTGAAAAATATAGCTAATAATTGCACTATGCCACTACCAACGAATAGCAAGAATAAAGAAAATCCAGTTGCAATTGATCGAGAACGGGATATTGCCGAAATTGCAAAAGCTATTATTACATAATTAAGTACTTGAAGATAATCAAGTAAAAATACAATAATCGTTTTTAATGCTGCTGGAACATATATTATGCTGCTACTTGTCCACAACATCTCCTTAGCCCCCATGCCACTAAACCCAAATAATATACCCATCATTACAAAGTTCAATAAAAATGTTGCTACCAAAAGTTCAAGACCATAAATTATCGTAGATACTAGCTTTGCAGAAAGAATCTCATAACGTTTATAAGGTCTTGATATCATCATTTTCATTGTGCCTTCTGAAAATTCGCCCGCAACTAATGCTGTACATGCTATTATTACGAAAAGCGCAATAATTCCACCGTAACCAGCCTTTGAAGCAAAATCCGTACTTCTTGACCAAACATTTTTTTGAGTTTCTGGTTTGATGTTATTTTTAACACTATATTCACCTTCTGCGATTACCTTTTCCAGTGACCCTATAGATGCTTTTGCCATCTTATTCGTACTACCCTGTGCCTGCTTTAGTTCAATCTTTTGTAGTACTATATTAGTCTGCAATTCTTGTTTCCAATTTTGCGAAACTTTAATAGTATTAGGAACCTTCTGTGACACAGTGTAATATTTATAAACACCAGTTGCCGCTAATATAAGTATAATCATTATTAAGAACATTACTTTTGTAGAGATTCTTTTCCACAATTTCATGTTTTCTATTGAAACAAGTGTAAAAAAACTACCCATTTTATTTGCCCTCCCCTGTAAGTTTCATAAATACATCTTCAAGCGATTGTGTCTCTTTCTTATCCATTCCTAAAATAGCAATACCTGCCGTTGTTAAGGTTGTAACTATTTCAGGTACACGTTCCTTAGTAGTTTCAATATGTACTCCATCACCTAATATGCTACTATTTATATTAATGCCTGTTAGAAGTGAAACTGCCTTCTCATTATCATCTGATTCTAATACCAAAACTGTTTTATCATCTTCCTTTGTCATATTAAGGAGTTCTTCAACAGATTTTATAGTTATAATTTTACCTTTATTAATTATACCAACACGGTCGCACATCTGTTGCATTTCTCCTAAGATATGACTAGATACAAGCACTGTAAGACCAGTCTCTGATGCTAACTTACGAAGTAACACTCGCATTTCCTTAATTCCGGCTGGGTCAAGTCCATTAGTAGGTTCATCAAGTATAAGAAGTTTTGGACTATGAAGAAGTGCTTGGGCAATTCCTAATCGCTGCTTCATTCCAAGCGAGTAAGTTTTTACTTTGTCATTTATCGCTTTCTCAAGATCCACAATTTTCACTACTTCATTGATACGTGCCTCATCCACACCTTCATATATTTTAGCAAACATCTTAAGATTATCCATTCCAGACATATATTTATACATATCTGGATTTTCAACTATGCACCCAATATTACGCATTGCCCCTTTAAAATCATCCTTAACTGAGCATCCACCCACGTAAATAGTTCCCTCAGTAATTTTTGATAGCCCAACAATCATCTTAATAGTAGTAGATTTTCCAGCTCCATTAGGTCCTAGAAACCCAAATATTTCTCCTTTTTTTAGTTCAAAACAGATATCTGAAACTATAGTACGTTTACCAATTGTTTTTTTAAGATTATCAATTTTCAATACTTCATTGTCCATAATATGCCTCCTTGTATATAACTTAACATCACATTTATATTTTACTATTCTTTTTATATAAAACAACCTAAAACCCTCATAACGTACGTTTTTTCTCATGAACGGAATATTGGTGACACATCAATGGCAAGTGACAAGTTAAATCACCATTACTTATTGCATTACTTCTTTTACAAGCTCTTCCCTATCTACTATTTCTCCGTCAATCAATTTTATAATAGATGTATCATATTTTGCAGCCTCTTCAGAGTGAGTTACTTGTATCAATGTTTTACCATATTTCTTATTTATTTTCTTAAATAAATTCATCATATCTGTTCCATTTTTTGAATCAAGATTTCCAATTGGTTCATCCAAAAATATTATTTCCGGTTCAAATATTAAAGCTCTTGCTATAGCAACCCTCTGTTGCTGTCCCCCTGATAATTCCCTTGGAGTAAGTTTTCTCTTATCTTGCATACCAATTATGTCTAACATTTCATCCTCCGGATGGCCCCATAATTGATATAAACTCCCCTTTATTAACTTTAAAGTTTATTTTTTATCCTCAGATGTTCTTTTTGAAATTATACACTTTTCTCCAATGAATCTAGTTAAGTTACCTTCAATTAAATTATCTTTATTTATGTTTTTGTCTTCCTTACCTCTAATTGTTACATTGTTTATTTCCTCTCCATTAGTTGTTGCTGCTAAGTCTATTTCAGAATTTATATTTTTAATTCCTATTTCTTTTATATCTCTAGGATTAAAGAAAGCCCCAGCCCCTTTAGATGATATAACTATATCTTTTCCCTCATAGGATTCTGTCATTGGTTTTTCAAAACTGCTAATTGCAATTTTAACTGTTCATGAAACTGTTACTAATAACCCTGTACTCATTGCTATAGCCAAAATCAGCAAACAAAATCTAGCTTTTTTTTCAACCATACTTTTGACTGTATATTTGAAAAATATTCTCACACATGTCCCCCCATTTACCTTGAATTTTTTCTAATTAGTTATATTAAAACAAAAAGATGGATTATAAAATTAACATCCATCTTAATACCTATATCTTGGTTGATTATTCTAAATAAATTAAAGACTAACGTTACTTATATTTGATATATTAGTAACTTTAGAGGTTTGATTGAATAATATTTTAAAAACAGTATAACCATCTTCAAAAGATAATTGAATATCCCCGCCATTTTTTTTAGCTACTTCTTTAATATTAAAAAGACCATATCCCCGATTATCACCATTTTTGGTAGAAAACCCTCTTTTAAATATGTTTTCTATATTATCTGGTTTTATTGTTATTCCACTATTTCTAACCTCTACAATATTAGCATTTCCTTCTGAACATATATTTAATATAACAATCCTATCTTCAGTACCATTTATAACTGCTTGGAAAGCATTGTCAAGCAGATTGTTTAGTATATCTGAAATTTCATAATCATTTAAACTATTATCCAATGAATTATTTGTCACATTAAATAAAAATTTCACATTTAATCGCTCTGCATCACAAAGTTTATTGTATATTATAGCCTTAATAATAATGTTATCTATGTATATGATGTCTTCAATAATATCATTTGAATCTTTAAGTGACATAATATACTTTCTTAATTCATTTTTAACTTCTTTTTCGCTACTTACTTCTACTATTGCATTTAAAGTATTTAAATAATTTTTAAAATCATGTTGTTTTCTCCTAGTCTCTTCTACTATATCAAGTAATATAGGTTTATACATGTTCTGAATTTCTAAAATCTTTTTATCCTCACTTATTTTAATAATATAATAGTATAAAAATATATTCAACGATATCATTGCTAATATAATAAAAATGTATACTAAGAGGTTATCTAATATTATATTTTTGTTATATTCCCATATAAATTTAGAAAATACAATATATAACCCTAAATTAATTGCAAAGTAATATAATATCTTAGAGTCCAACTTCATAACTTTCTTTGTTATTTTACTATAATTACATTTTGATATAATAACAGCACAAATTAATTCAATAAAAAGAAGAGTAATCCTCCATACGAATTTATGTGAATATGGAAAACCCATAAAATTTGAACAAGCAATTAGAATTATCTGCAAACTCATATTAACACATGATAATACAATAAATTCTACTATTGTCCTTATAAAGGATCTCTTATACATTACCTTTATTAAGATTATCATACTAATATACCTAATAAAAAAATCCACATAAACATTGACATTATTTATTATCATTAGTATAACTATTTCTATTAATATTATAGATAAATTTTTCCACCAATTATTTTCTTCTTTCGCACAAAACTTTGACCATAATAGCATAAATATAATCAATTCAATAAAACTAGCTAAGGCATATTGCAGAACACTTATCATCTCATACCTTCCTTTTTATAACAAATTCAATTTAATTACTGAAATTGTTTCATTATTTCATTTTTGAATTTGTAACCTAAAGGTGCGTTTTTATCATAATTTTCGAAATAAATTTCACTTAATTTATTATCAACGTTCTCTATTTTCTTTATATAATTAACGTTCACTGCAAATGATTTATGACACTGAATTATATTATTACAATTTATAATCTTAAGAATTTTACTAAGCGCTAAATTATTAACTTTATAAACACCATTTATTGTATGTATCATACATTTACGAAGATAAACCTCTATAAAAATTGTCTCATCAACA
>NZ_CALEVF010000373.1 GCF_937920395.1 uncultured Clostridium sp.
GAGTCTTAATTAATGAACTCTCAGTCGCTCCTAACATAGGGGCGTGGATTGAAATTATTATGCTATAATTATAACACTAAACAGTATTGTCGCTCCTAACATAGGGGCGTGGATTGAAATACTAATAAAAGTAGATGGAACAACACTCTATGACGTCGCTCCTAACATAGGGGCGTGGATTGAAATACTTAGTACAGACGTATGACTCCGTCGGGTCAGTTGTCGCTCCTAACATAGGGGCGTGGATTGAAATTACAGCACCATTTAGTACGTCCGTATTTAATAGTGTCGCTCCTAACATAGGGGCGTGGATTGAAATTTAATTTGCTAACTATAGCATTCAAGGTTGTTTCAGTCGCTCCTAACATAGGGGCGTGGATTGAAATTCGACGGCTTCCATCTCTTATCTTTATATACTTCTGTCGCTCCTAACATAGGGGCGTGGATTGAAATATTAAGTTAGTTGCGTCATAGGAAAAAATTGTCAGTCGCTCCTAACATAGGGGCGTGGATTGAAATATAGTAATACACGATGTAGGAGCAACGGGGTCTAGTCGCTCCTAACATAGGGGCGTGGATTGAAATATTTACTGCTTTAAATGTATCAATTGCTACTACCGTCGCTCCTAACATAGGGGCGTGGATTGAAATCCTAACGTAAAAGTAGCACTATTATATATTTATACGTCGCTCCTAACATAGGGGCGTGGATTGAAATTTAGAGTAATAGGTATGACAATAGATATAAATATAGTCGCTCCTAACATAGGGGCGTGGATTGAAATAAAGAGCATATGCAACCACAGTATTAAAAGTAGCGTCGCTCCTAACATAGGGGCGTGGATTGAAATTTATATCTTCTTCTGGCATTTTAATTGGTATGCAGTCGCTCCTAACATAGGGGCGTGGATTGAAATTTACCACGTCCTCTCCTCCTCTTATGCTTCCTAACGTCGCTCCTAACATAGGGGCGTGGATTGAAATCATGATGCTAGGTTTGATGTATGTGGGTTGATAAGTCGCTCCTAACATAGGGGCGTGGATTGAAATAGTTTCAACAAGTCTATGAGTATTATAAGCACTAGGTCGCTCCTAACATAGGGGCGTGGATTGAAATTAATGCAATCAAGCACGTAGATAATAAAGGTGTGTCGCTCCTAACATAGGGGCGTGGATTGAAATTAGTATAGAAAATGAGATATTAATTGGCGATAAAGTCGCTCCTAACATAGGGGCGTGGATTGAAATTCTTATCACATCACCACCACTGCCAACACCATGGTCGCTCCTAACATAGGGGCGTGGATTGAAATTAGCTCCATTCGTGCCTTCAATCTAGCTAACATAGGTCGCTCCTAACATAGGGGCGTGGATTGAAATTCATTAATACTCTACTTGGCTGCTGAATGAAATGTCGCTCCTAACATAGGGGCGTGGATTGAAATTTAGATGAATTACAGGCGCTTTATTTGTGCTTAAAGTCGCTCCTAACATAGGGGCGTGGATTGAAATGTATATTCATGCGACATTATTAGTGATGTTGTTAAGTCGCTCCTAACATAGGGGCGTGGATTGAAATAGTTGTGTTGGCATAACTTACTGGTAAGTGGTGCGGTCGCTCCTAACATAGGGGCGTGGATTGAAATCAACTAAGAACAAGCAACAACTACACATAGCATAGTCGCTCCTAACATAGGGGCGTGGATTGAAATTGGTACACATTGGAGAGACAATGATGTATTATTTGTCGCTCCTAACATAGGGGCGTGGATTGAAATTTACTTTGATAGCGATATTAATATAGGAACAATTGTCGCTCCTAACATAGGGGCGTGGATTGAAATATTTTTAAACCAAGCGGGCACAGCCTGGGATAGCGTCGCTCCTAACATAGGGGCGTGGATTGAAATCTATTGGTGGATTAAACCCAGTAATCACTGCACCAGGTCGCTCCTAACATAGGGGCGTGGATTGAAATTAACTATATGAATAAGGATAATATTAGAGTATATGTCGCTCCTAACATAGGGGCGTGGATTGAAATTCTACTATACAAGTAGGAGCTTCTGATGTGTGGGGTCGCTCCTAACATAGGGGCGTGGATTGAAATTTTAATTCTCTTTGTTCATCTGCCAGTACGTTAATGTCGCTCCTAACATAGGGGCGTGGATTGAAATTTTCATCCAACTTCTCATTTCTGCTTGTGCTTTAGTCGCTCCTAACATAGGGGCGTGGATTGAAATAGTTAGTACTTGTCCTACCCATAACATAAATTTAGGTCGCTCCTAACATAGGGGCGTGGATTGAAATATATAGAACGCTTTGATATTGTTATGTAAGTATAGTCGCTCCTAACATAGGGGCGTGGATTGAAATTCCTTGGCACTTTGATAAGTTAGCAAATAAAAGGTCGCTCCTAACATAGGGGCGTGGATTGAAATTTTTAACCAATGTGTAAAATCATTTAAATATAAAAGTCGCTCCTAACATAGGGGCGTGGATTGAAATATAATTAGCATCAGCTTTTAAAAGTTTATGTATAGTCGCTCCTAACATAGGGGCGTGGATTGAAATATATCAAGGGTGGGTTAGACCAAGAGAAGCTGATGTCGCTCCTAACATAGGGGCGTGGATTGAAATATTTAGTTCGTTCATTATTGCACCAACCTTTTAAAGTCGCTCCTAACATAGGGGCGTGGATTGAAATTAAGAAAGAAATCAATTCCAGAAGTTGTTGAAAGGTCGCTCCTAACATAGGGGCGTGGATTGAAATATTTAGTTCGTTCATTATTGCACCAACCTTTTAAAGTCGCTCCTAACATAGGGGCGTGGATTGAAATTAAGAAAGAAATCAATTCCAGAAGTTGTTGAAAGGTCGCTCCTAACATAGGGGCGTGGATTGAAATATTTACTATCTTATACATAGTCGGCTTACTAATGGTCGCTCCTAACATAGGGGGCGTGGATTGAAATAATAAATTATATCCTAACCTGGAACTCTACAGAGGTCGCTCCTAACATAGGGGCGTGGATTGAAATAGGCTGAAAGAGTATATTTAGGCGATACGATTGGGTCGCTCCTAAAATAGGGGCGTGGATTGAAATTAGAAGATTAAAATGCAATAGTAAAACTAAATCAAGTCGCTCCTAACATAGGGGCGTGGATTGAAATATTAGATGTAAGGTCATTATCTTCACGTAAAGCCCGGTCGCTCTTTACATAGAAATGTGGATTGAAATTGTTGATAAATCTCCTCCATATTTTTCAAAAAGTGTTTGACGATATTTCTGACAACCTTTATATAATAATTCTAAATTAGCAATCGTTCATGTTCACCTAATTTAATTAAAGAGATAGTATCGTATGAAAGGGTTATGGCCCTAATAAACGATATAAGCAAGCAAGACAGAGTATTCATAGTGGATGCCCTGTTTAGTTTGTCTTAATGGAAGTTAAATTGTTTATGGATAAAATAAAATTTTATATACCCAAATAAAGTATATGTGGTAAAATAACTAAGTCTTTGTAAAATGTAGAATAAAATATATTATATGACTATACCTGGTGTGTTAATTAGTTATACAGTAATAGAAATAAGATATCAATGATGAATCATCAAATTATAGACGAAGAAGAATGAATATTTTATATGAAAATGAAGAAAGTGTTTATGGTAAGAATATTAAATTAGTATGTACAAGAGCAGCAGGCTATGAAGCATATAGAACAAATACTAATGGAAGTTATTCTGTAAATGAAAGAACATCAAGTCTTTTATAAAATGATCTATTACTAGTATTAATATGTCAGTAGTTATAGAACAGAACAGAATAGAATAGAACATAATAAAAAAGACAAATATTAAAGGGGTAAAAACATATGGTTAGATTAGTTATGAAAGATATATTCTTTCTTAATCAAAAATCAGAACTTGCTACAAAAGCAGATGTTCAGGTAATTCACGATTTGATTGACACACTTAAAGTAAATAAGGAAGCCTGTGTAGGGATGGCAGCTAATATGATTGGTGTAAAAAAAAGAATTATTGTGATCAGTATGGGTGATATTAACGTTCCGATGATTAACCCTGTGATAGTGAATAAATCGGGTCAATATGAAACGGAAGAAGGGTGTCTTTCACTTATAGGAGTTAGAAAAACTAATAGATTCAAGGAGATAGAAGTAGAGTATTTTGATTCGGGATTTAAGAAGCGAAGGGGAAAATACTCAGGATGGATTGCTCAAATTATTCAACATGAAGTAGACCATTGTGATGGGATAATCATATAAAAAAAACGATAAGATAGTTGTTCAAGGTGTGTTTATTACTTTTATTTTCTATTGTTTTATTAGCCAACGTTTTTATAAATGCTTTGGTAGATGTTGAAGCAACCAAGACAGAGTATTCATAATTGATGCTCTGTATATTTTGCCTTGAGATTTTAATTATAAAACTGCACAGGTTATAGTACCTGTGCTTTTAGTTTTTTGCTTAGGATAAAAGATTTAATGAAATAAATTCAAAAATTAGGTTCTTTTTTCTATTTAAAGAACTATTTTAATTGCAAATACTACCTAAATAGAATACAATTTTATTATATTAGTTATATATTTAAGTCTTTTTTATTAGTTTATGTTAAAGTTATATAAATAGAATTTATGTTAGATATCCTATAAGTGAAGAAGTTAAAAGGTAGTTTAAATTTAAAAGGATGGTGTATTTAAATGTTAAATAAACGTAGTACGATAATAAAACCACAGCAACAAGAGGAACTTTACGAAAACATAACATCGGAAGAGACAAGGGTAACAATAACACCAAAAATAATAAAAGAACTATTAGATCAGTCTATAATAGGCCAAGAAGGCGCTAAAATAGAGTTATCTATAGAATTACATAATCATATGATAAGAATCGCAACTGGTATAGATATAGAAAAACATAATATATTACTAACTGGGCCAACAGGTACTGGTAAAACTTTATTAGCCAAAAAATTATCAGAGATTGCTCAAGTCCCATTTGTTATTGGCGATGCTACAAGTTTGACCGAGGCTGGATATGTTGGTGATGATATTGAGAGTATGATATACTCACTTTTAGTAAGGGCAGATGGCGATATTGAACTTGCACAGAAAGGAATTGTATTTATTGATGAACTTGATAAGATAGCCAAAAAGGGTGAAACAATGACTATTACAAGAGATGTATCAGGTGAAGGAGTTCAACAAGGTTTACTTAAGATGGTTGAAGGTAGTGTTGTTAGAGTGCCAGAAGGTGGAGGACGCAAAAATCCCACAAGTAAAATGATTGAAATAAATACAACTAATATTTTATTTATTGCAGGTGGATCTTTTGATGGTATTGAAACTATTGTTGAAAATCGTCTTAAATTTACTCCAAATAATAGATTAAAACAGTTTAGTAAGCCAGGAGTTGTTAGAAAACTAGGCTTTAATGTATCTGACACTGTAGAATCAACTGTAAAGAATTATGAAAAAGATTATGAATATACAAAGTATCTTAGATCAAATATAATTAAAAAAGATTTACAGGAGTTTGGATTAATTCCAGAGTTACTTGGTAGATTTCAGGTATTGTCAAATCTAGATCCATTATCAAGAGATGATCTTATTGAGGTACTTAAGCTTGATACTAGTGTATTTGAACAGTATAGAAAGATATTTGCTTATTTGGGTAAAAATCTTGAGTTTAACGATAATTGCTTTGAAGCAATTGCAGATATTGCTATTGAAGAAAAGATGGGTGCTAGGGGACTCGTTAGTATTGTCTCAAGAGTTTTAAGAGATTTAAGATATAATGCTCCTTCAGAAGACACTAAAGATTACTATGTGGATAAAGACTATATACTTAATGTTTATGGTAAGCTAAATGAGGCATTGCCTATAACAACTGATATAGAAGCTAAAGTAGAATAACAAGTAGTAGGAGAATCACTATAAGTTTCAAAGCAATATATTGAATACTTTTAGTGAATTGAAAAAATGCTTGAGCCATTACCTGATGAGAGATCACTAGAACTAATCCCCAAAATGAAAAAAGATATTCATAAACCAAATTTTTTATTAATTAAAGCTGTAAAAATACAATAATATAGATATAAGGGACTAAGTCTTAAGATCTGTAGATACATAAACAAATTGACTAAATTGTTACTATATGATATTCTATCGTTGAATAAATATATATAGTTTTTATAAATATTAAAGCATAAAAAGGAGTTATAATGAAATACGAATATAAAACACTTGCTGATATTAGACACAAGGTTTTTACTGCTGTAAGTAAAATGGCTTTTGAAGACAATTTAAAAGATATGGGAAATATTCCATATGAGATTATTCCTGGAGATGTGGATAAGTTTAGAGAAAATACATTCATTGGAAGAGCAGTAGTTAGTGAGCGAATCCGCTTGGCAATGGGACTAAATTTAAGACCAAGTGATAAACCAAGAGCAATTACGGAAGGGTTAGAGGAGGCAATAAAGCCTTCAAAATATTATGAACCACCGCTTGTAAATATTATAAAATTTGCTTGTAATGCTTGCCCAACAAATAGCTATGAAGTTACAAATATGTGCCGTGGCTGCCTAGCGCACCCTTGCGTAGAAGTTTGTCCTAAGAGCGCAGTTAGTATAGTTAATGGAAAAAGTTTTATTGATCAGGAAAAATGTATAAAGTGTGGTTTATGTGCTAAGGCATGCCCATATTCAGCAATAATAAAACATGAGCGCCCATGTGCCAAGGCATGCGGAGTGGATGCAATACATTCAGATGAATATGACAGAGCATTAATAGATTATGATAAATGTGTTAGCTGTGGAATGTGTCTGGTAAATTGTCCTTTTGGAGCAATATCTGATAAAAGCCAAATATTTCAACTAATTCAAGCAATTAATCAAGGTGAAGAAGTAATTGCAATTGTAGCTCCATCATATTTAGGACAGTTTGGTAAAAATGTTGGATTTAATGATTTCAAAAGAGCGATGATTAAAATTGGATTTAAAGATGTTGTTGAAGTTGCGATTGGTGCAGATATTTGTACAATTGAGGAGGCAAATGATTTTATAGAAAATGTGCCTAAAAAACTTTCATTTATGGGTACTTCATGCTGCCCTGCGTGGTCTGTTATGGCTAAAAATTTATATCCGGAGTATGCCGAAAATATTTCAATGACTTTAACTCCAATGGTTTTTGCTGCTAGATTTGTGAGAGAAAAACATAAAGATGCAAAGATTGTTTTTGTTGGGCCATGTAGTGCGAAAAAATTAGAAGCTTCTAGAAAAAGTGTAAAAAGTGAAGTGGATTTTGTAATTACGTTTGAAGAATTATCTGGAATGTTGGATGCCAAAGAAGTAGAAATAATTGGTACAGATAAGAGCTTAAATAATGAAGCAACTGGTTCTGGAAGAGGATTTGCTGTTGCAGGCGGAGTCGCTAAGGCTGTAGCTGATTTGATAGTAAAAGAGCATCCGGGATTAGAAGTGAAGATTAAAGCTGCAAATGGACTGAGAGAATGTAGGGAAATGTGTAATGATGCCACAAGAGGAAAGTATGATGGTTATCTCCTTGAAGGAATGGCGTGCCCGGGTGGTTGTGTAGCTGGAGCTGGGTGTATTGTCAAACCTAACGTAGCTGGTTCTCAGGTTAAACAAGCGACTAAGAATTCAGAACTTAAGATTTCAGATGAGTCTAAATATGCTGATAAGATTTACTTGTTAGATGAAAAAAGATTAGAGGAAGAATAGAAAATAAATATTTTTGATGCGATGGAACCCCCTTGAATTCAGGGGGTTTCTTTGTTTTTGGATTACATTTGAGCATTAGTACAATAGGGTTTCTACCTACCATCTTAAGTATATCAATTTTGGGGGTAAGTTTGTTTGAAAGTGTGATTGGTGGTATGCTTGGATATGGAATTTTAATAATAATTAGTAGGATGTCATTTACATTTACAAACCGCATTCTTAATAGGGTTGAAAAATAAAGGAGATTATTATGAAAAGAATTGCAATAATATCAGATATTCATGGAAATTTACCTGCACTCGAAGCAGTGTTTAAAGATATTAGTGATAGAGGAATTAAAACGATTTATTGTCTTGGAGATTTAGCTGGAAAAGGGCCTAGTTCTCCAGAGGTAGTAGATAAAATCAGAGAACATTGTGTAGTTGTAATTAAAGGTAATTGGGATTATTACATGGCTGAAGAATATAATGAACCTTTAATGTGGCATAAAAAGAAATTAGGAGCCCAAAGGTTAAAATATATGAAAGAGTTACCTATATATAAGGAATTTTATATGAGTGGAAAATTATTAAGATTATGTCATGCTTCTCCAAATGATCTTTTTCATAGAGTATATCTTTCAACCGAGAAAAGTGAACGAATGAAATTATTTACACCGACGCCAACGCTAGATATTGAAGCAGATGTAGTTGGATATGGAGATATACATAAAGCACACATAGATACTTTTAATGGAAAAACTACTTTTAATGTTGGAAGTGTGGGTAATCCACTGGACATAACCCAATCCTCATATGCAATAATTGAGGGTAAACTTAACGATAAAATTAAATCATCATTTCTTATATCTCTTGTTAGGGTTCCATATAACATAGATTTAGCTATCAAACATGCTAGAATAACTGATATGCCAGATAAGGAAGAATATATTAATGAATTAAATACTGCAATATATAGAGGTCATAATATTAATACATAATTTTTATAACTAAAAAAGCATCAATATCATAAGGTGAAATTAATTAATAAAAACGCTATGATAAAATCATAGAGTTTTTATTGAGTTAAAATAAATTTAAGTTTAGTGCAACATACCAAAAATCGCACCTGAAATAAAAGGTATTAGCCAAATAAACCATACAATAATACTAAATTTATGGAAATTAGTTTTAGCTTTTTCTTCATTCTTAATCAAAACGATTGTTGCCCAAAGTGCATGTAAAAGCATTAAAATTATTGCTAACAAACCTGTTATGCCGTGAAAATTAATTTTAAAACCTTCGTTTACAATTTTACTCATAAGTGTTGTTCCTAAAGTATCAAATACCAAGCCTAAGTAAAAAACTAACAAATGCCATTTTTTTAGTTTACCTTGTCTTTTTTCACTCCATACACCGATTGTATAAAATATAAGTGCTAACGTAATAGAAATAATTGCATAGAGTAACATAATAATACCTCTCAATTTATAGCTTTTTTAATTTAAATTCATATGGATATTGTTGATTATAAAATAATTAATACTATGTGTCAATATAATTTTATTGGAATAGAAATAATGTTATTATTATCATATAGAGTAACAAATTGTTTTTTAGGAAAAGATTTTGGTAGTATACTAATGATTGGAAAGATAATTTGTATGGATTAAATAGATAAACTTACAAATATAATTTAGGAGGGAAAAATATGATAGATTTAGAAACTCTAAGTGTAGAAGAAATGACTGGCCTTAATTACATGTGCTCATGTGGCAAAAATCATAGTGTAGGTATAGAAACTATAAAGGTTGGAGGTGGTGTTATAAATCTGTTGCCAAATGTAATGGAACGTTATGAAGGAATGAAAGTGTTTATAATAGAAGATACTCATACTTATGATGTTGCTGGTGAAAAAGTAGAAAATTTATTAAAAAATAAGTTTAAAATAAATAAATACATATTTAAAGAAGAGCATTTACATCCTAATGAATTATCTTTTGGTAAATTAATATTAGCAATTCCTATAGATACGTCAATTATAATTGCAGTAGGTTCTGGAACTATTAATGATATTTCAAGGTTCCTAAGTTATAAGCTTGGCATTCCTTATGTAATTGTGGGGACAGCACCATCAATGGATGGTTACGCATCAGTAGTATCACCACTTATTAGGGATGGAGTAAAAGTTACTTATGACGCTGCATATCCACTCGCAATTATTTGCGATATTGACATTATGAAGAGGGCACCCATGCAAATGCTTCAGGCGGGACTTGGAGATATCTTAGGCAAATATACAGCATTAGCTGATTGGCATGTTGCGAACATTTTAAATGATGAATATTTCTGCCTTGAAGTTGAAAAATTAGTAATGAGTACTTTAAAAAAGTGCGAGGAAGCTGCAGCTGGAGTTACAAGTAGAGATTTTAAAACCGTAAAAAACATAACTGAAGCATTAATTTTATCAGGGATTGCTATTGGAATGGTTGGAGCCTCAAGACCCGCATCTGGAGGAGAACACTATATGTCACATTGTTTTGAGATGATGTTTATGAATAGTGGGAATAATACAAAATGGCTTCACGGTAATACAGTAGGTGTAGGTGTTGGAATTGTAGCTTATGCATATAAATATGCAAGAGATATAGATATTAATGAAATGCTTGAAAAGGGTGACTATTTACATCTCGATAAAAATAAATGGATGAAAAATATTATAGATGTATTTACTATAAGTGGTGAAAATATTATTGAATTTAAGCAAGGTAGTATTAATTTTAATGAGAAAGAAAGAGAAGTTACTATGCAAAAGATAGTATCTAAGTGGGATGATATAAAAAATATTTGTGATGTATTTGTACCAGAGCCTACTGAAATAATTAAAACTTTGAAAAAAGCAGGAGCAGTGTGGAATCCTAAAGATTTGGGGTTTGACAAAGAAATATTTAGAAAAAGTTTTATTGCTGCAAAGGATATGCGTAATAGATATGGTATTCTTCAGCTTCTTGAAGACATAGGAAAAATTGATGACGCTGCCGATTATATAACAAATATTTATTATAAATAAAATAAAATTTCTATTAAGGTAATCATGTTGAAATGAATTCGACATGATTACCTTTTTCTTTACTTTAGTGTTTGTTTAGACTAAAATACAAAACAATACACGCTAAATTTTTAAAACTGTTTGTTTGTAATTATATGCAAATAGCAAACAGTTGTCCAACATGGTATACTTTAAACGGAAAATATGTTAATATATAGTAAAATATATGACGAATATAAAGTTAATATAATAAAAGGGGTTGTTTATATGAACATTGCTTATACCAGGGTAAGTTCAAATCAGCAAAGTGACGACAGACAATTTTCAGAACTTAAAAATTACAAAATAGAAAAATGGTTCAATGAAAAATTAACTACAGTCGAAATCTGCCCACAATTAAAAGCAATGCTTGACTTTATAAGGCCTGGAGATACAATTTTCGTGTGTAATTTTAGTAGGATTGCTAGATCAACTAATGAACTTCTTGTTTTAGGTAAACGATTAGAAAGTAAGGGAATTTATTTAAGAAGCATTGATGAAAAATTAGATACTAGTACCGCAACGGGTAAACTTATGTTTACTATGATTGATTCAATTATCGAGTTTCAAAAGACTACTTTATTAGAACATCAAAAAAAAGGTATTGCCATTGCAAAGGCAAATGGAAAATACAAAGGCCGTAAAAAAATAAATTATCCATCAAATTGGGAAGATATTTATAAAAAGTACAAGGACAGAGAATTAACAGGAACTAGATCAATGGAGTTATTAAAACTTAAAAGAAATACTTTTTATAAGCTGGTTGATGAATATAAAAAACAAAATAAGTAAGAATAGAAAAAAATTAAGAAATGTTATATATAGAAAAATAGTGAAACTGTTGTATACTGTTTATAAAGGTATTAATTAAGTAATGTAAAGAAGTGATTTTTTATTAAAAAGGGGTATAAAAATGATAAGGGATGCAAATTTAAATGATTTACCTGATATTTTAGAAATTTATAATGATGCAATATTACATACGACAGCTGTATATGCTTATAAAGCGCTCACTATTGAAGAGAGAATACAATGGTATGAAAAAAAGATTCAAGAGGGATATCCTATAATTGTAGTTGAGGAAAATAGTAAGGTAATTGGATTTGCTACATATGGTTCATTCAGACCATTTCCGGCATTTAAATACACTATTGAACATTCTATTTATGTTAATGAAAAACACTTCAATAAAGGTATAGGAACCATACTACTTAAAGAGATTATACGGATTTGTGATGAAAGAAAAATTTCAACTATGGTAGCTGGAATTGATGATTCAAATGATAAAAGTATCAGAATGCATGAAAAGTTAGGGTTTAAATATTCAGGTACTATAAATAGGGCGGGATATAAATTTGAGAAATGGCTTAATCTAGTTTTTTATCAATTAGAACTTAAAGGCCCTGATAATCCAATTGAGAATTAAATAATACAATTACATAGAAAGTAGGGAAGACATCATGGGTGAATTATGTGATATTTACGATATTAACGGTAAAAAAACTGGAAAAGTCTTTGAGCGTGGTCAAAATTTAAATGATGGTGAATTACAGCTAGTCACTGATATTTGGATTATTAATAATAAATCGCAAATACTAATCCAAAAGAGATCAAAGGATAAAGTGATTTCTCCAAATATTTGGGCAACCCATGGTGGATGTGTAGCTACTAATGAGACTAGTTTAAATGGTTGTATAAGAGAGGCTCATGAAGAAATTGGAATTTTACTTAATATTAAAGATATACAACTATTAACTAGAAGTATTAGTGATACTTTAATAATGGATAGCTATATAGTGATACATGAATTTAATATTTCATTAGCTATATTACAAGTAGAAGAAGTTGGCGACCTAAAATGGGTATCTCTTAATGAATTAAAGGATATGGTTAAAAATAAGTGCTTTTTTAATTATCTAGAACTACCATATGTAATTAAGTTTATTAATAGTCAAAAATTGAACAAGAAATAATAGTGGTTATACATAATTATTTATAAATTATTAAAATTTACTTTATTACCCAATAGAAAGGGGCTAATATGGAACCTTTTACAGAGAGAGTTGTAGAAATAATTAAAGGTATACCTGAGGGAAAGGTGATGACTTACGGTCAAATTGCAGCTCAAGCTGGAAGTCCTAGAGGAGCAAGGCAAGTAGTTAGGGTTCTTCATACCTTAAGTAAAAAATATAAACTGCCTTGGTATAGAGTTGTAAACATAAAAGGGGAGATTAGTATCAATGATTGTGAATCTCATAATGTGCAGAGGATGTTTCTTGAAAGTGAAGGTATAAAATTTAATGAACACAATGTTATAGATCTGAATGAATTTCAATATCATTAGCACTGCAAGTTGTATGGATTTTACATTATAGATATTTGACTAAAACAATCAAAAATACTCCATAATAGTTTATGGAGTATTTATACTACTAATATTATTATAATAAGTACATAATTAATAGAAAGTAGTTGCTATGCTTTTTTACTTCTGAATATAAACACGATAATATTAACAGCAGATAGTCCTACTAAGATGTATATAAATCTAGCAAGGAATGGAATAGCTCCAAAGATGGTGCTAACTAGGTTGAAATTTAATAACCCTAAAAGTCCCCAGTTTAATGCACCAACCAATACAAATATAAATGAAAGTTTGTCTATAGTAGTAAGCTTATACATAATTACCCCCACACTATTATAATTATTTCTAGTTGTTTAAATTATATTAGAAATATAATATTTTAGAACTACTTAATGATTTCTTTAAGGTATTATTAATATGTGTGGAGATGTATTTATAATTCAGAAGATTATATAACTAGCTTATACGAACATTTACATTACTATTGGCAATATTGTATGTTATAATATGAATGATAATCGTTTTATATCTTAATATGTACGTGTGGAGGCAAAATATGAGAAATACTTATAATACACCATTAAATAGTAGATACGCATCGAAAGAAATGAGTTTCTTATTTTCAGATGATATGAAATTTAAAACTTGGAGAAAGCTTTGGGTTGCATTAGCTGAAGGTGAAAAATTATTAGGACTTAATATAACGCAGGCTCAAATAAGCGAACTTAAAGCCAATGTTGATAATGTGAATTATGAAGTTGCTGAAGAAAAAGAAAAAGAAATAAGACATGACGTAATGAGCCATGTATATGCATATGGGGTCCAATGTCCAACTGCAAAGGGGATAATACATTTAGGGGCTACTAGCTGTTATGTAGGCGATAACACAGATCTTATCATAATGAAAAAGGCTTTATTGTTAATTAAAAAGAAATTAGTTAATGTAATTAGTAAATCATCAACATTTGCATTAAAATATAAAGATATTCCTACTTTAGGTTACACTCATCTGCAACCAGCACAATTAACTACTGTAGGTAAAAGAGCAACACTATGGATTCAAGATTTAGTTATGGATTTAGAAAATTTGGATTTTGTAATTGATAATATTAAGTTACTTGGAGTAAAGGGGACTACCGGAACTCAAGCTAGTTTTATGAACTTATTTGAAAATGATGAGAAAAAGGTTAAAGACTTAGATAAATATGTAGCAAATAAAATGGGATTTGTTGATACATATCCAGTTACTGGTCAAACTTATTCTAGAAAAGTAGATTCTATAATACTAAATACACTTTCAGAAATAGCTCAAAGTGCTTATAAATTTAGTAATGATTTAAGAATACTTCAAAGTATGAAAGAATTAGAAGAGCCATTTGAGAAAAAACAAATCGGATCTTCTGCAATGGCATACAAAAGGAATCCTATGCGTTCTGAACGAATTAGTTCACTTTCTAGGTACATTATAGTAGATTCATTAAATCCTGCTATAACAGCTGCAACACAGTGGTTTGAGCGAACACTAGATGATTCAGCTAATAAGAGAATATCTGTGGCTGAAGCGTTCCTTGCACTTGATGGAGTATTAAATTTATATATGAATATAGCAGGGAACATGGTTGTATATGAAAAGGTAATTACTTCTCATGTAAACCATGAGTTACCATTTATGGCTACAGAAAACATCCTTATGGAAGCAGTTAAAAAGGGCGGAGATAGACAAGATCTTCATGAACACCTTAGAGTTCATTCTATGGCTGCAGCAAAACGTGTCAAAGAAGAAGGGCTAAATAATGATCTTATAGAAAGAATTATAAATGATCCAATCTTTAAGATGTCAAAAGAAGAGATTATAGCTGTTATTGATCCAATTAAATTTGTTGGAAGGGCTCCAAGTCAAGTAGTAGACTTTATAGCTGAATATGTAAATCCAATACTCGCAGCTAATAAAGATGCAATTGGCGTTGAAACCGCTATAAACGTATAATATTATATAATTTAAACTTTAAAAAGCTATCAGTAAAAAAACTGGTAGCTTTTTAATTTCATAAAAATAAATAGTAAAATATCATTAATACAGGAGTAAAAACCATAGATAAAGAAAAACAGTTTAATTATATTTCAAAAAAACATGATTTTTACCCCTCTTTTGTAGTATAATAATGTCGTGAAATGTAAGTTTCACGACATTATTACGTATTTTGGAGGTAGCTATGAAATCTGATATAAATGGTATTTATAAAAATGAACTCCCACAGTTTCTAAATGATTATTTTAATTATTTAGCTACGATTAAAGGCTGTTCTATTAATACGATTGTTGCTTATACTGCTGATTTATCATTATTATTAAAGTTTATAAAAATGTATAAAGGTTTAGTAACATCTGATAAGGACCTAAAGCTTGAGGACATTGTAATTAACGACTTAACCTTAGATACATTAAAAACTCTTACATTACAAGATTTATATGCCTTTATCTCCTATCTTGGTAAATACAGGGCTAATGGCAATTATGCTAAGGCTAGAAAAATTGCATCCATAAAGTCCCTTTTTAAGTATTTAACTACTAAAGCTAAAGTACTAACTGTAGATCCAACAATAGATTTAGAGTCCCCTAAGCTTGGTAAAAGAAGCCCAGTTTTCTTAACATTAAGTGAAAGTAAAGCCCTGCTCGATGCCACAATTTCTCGAGATAAACATTCTATTCGTGACCATAGTATTATTACATTATTTCTAAACTGTGGTCTACGATTGTCAGAACTTTGTAGTATAAATTTATCTGATATGAAAGAAGATACATTATCTGTAATTGGAAAAGGAAATAAAGAACGAACAATTTATTTAAATAAAGCATCCCTTAGGGCAATCTATAAATATTTACCTATTAGAAATATGAACATAGATAAAATTCATGTTGAGGATAAAGATGCCCTCTTTATAAGTGGAAAATTTGGAAGAATTAATAAAAGAACTGTAGAGAGAATTGTAAAAAAGCATATAGGAGATGCTGGTCTCAATAAAAATAAATATACTCCTCATAAATTAAGACATACTTCAGCTACCCTCATGTATAAATACGGGAACGTAGATATTAGAAGTTTGCAAGATATATTAGGTCATGAAAATATTTCTACTACTCAAATATATACTCATGCGGATGATGAAAAACTAAGAAATGCGGTTAAGTCGAATCCCCTCTCTGATGAACAATAAAAAAGAGTATATGCTATCACATCAGTGATAATATATACTCTTTTAGCCTTTAATTCTATATGATTTGTAAGTACTGTTTATACCTTCTTAAGTCTTATAAGGCCTGGAAATTCCTCTTGAAGAAATTCTGAATTATCTTCTTCGTCTTCAAGTAACTCTTTTGCCCCATCTATATCATCTATAAATTCCCAAACTTCATTATTTTCAGGTATGTATTTGTCTTTATTTAGTTTCTCTTGCTTTTCCTCAGCTAAAAATGCTTCATAAGCTTCAATTTTTGATGCTTCCTCATCTTTAGATGATTCTTCATCTTTATTTTCTATGGCCTCTGTCTCTAAAGCAGGTTCATCAATTTTATCCACATTATAAATATCATCATCTAACTTTCCTGTACCCGCATCCTCAAAGACTTCATCGATTTTTATAGCCTTAACATCAAAACCTTCAAGTTCTAAACATTTTCCACAGTTATCACATTTCTTATTTGAATTTAATTCGCAGACTTCACAATCACCACAGTCATTACAAATTTTCT
>NZ_CALEVF010000374.1 GCF_937920395.1 uncultured Clostridium sp.
TATTGTTTGCGTTTTTATCCATACAAACACCTCCATTTGTATTTTTGTCCATAATCTAATAAAACATACATTATTTATTAAATTATTTGTAAGTTATTTTATATTTTACAAAATTTTAGGCTAGTTATGCCCTCAAGATAGGATAACTAGCCTTAATTATATTGTTCTATTTAGAAATTTTTGTACCTTGATAATAGTGAGTTAAAATATCAACATAACTCTCCCCTTTTTTCGCCATGGCATCCGCTCCATATTGACTCATTCCAACATCATGACCGTATCCACTGCAATCCACTTCAACACTACTTGAATTAAACTTTATTTTAAAATTTGATGATTTTAAACTAAGCATTGTTCTAAATTTACCTCCTGTCATAGTTATTCTTCCTACCTTAATATTCTTAACACTTCCAGCCTCAGTTCTGTCAATTACTGTTATTTGGTTTTTAATATTAGCAGATGATACCCTGGCGTTATTATAATTATTATTTATAATTTGGCTTAACTCTTTATAGTTAAAAGTTTTACTACTTTTAGTATTTTTTAATTTTTCCTCACCAGGGCTTTCCACACTTCGAAGATATGGTACCATAGCGCTAAATACGTCCTCAGAATTTTCTGTTCTCCCACTGCTTGTAGAGAAATAATATGGCTCCATTACCAAATTGTCATTATATGTTAAGACTTCACCCACTGTTGCTTTAACTGCATTTTCAATCTTATTCCAATACATCTCGCCTTTAACTCTTCCCCATATTTTCAAACGTTCTTCCTTAGTCATATAAACTTGGCAGTGAACTGTATCACATAAATCAGCTTCCTTTGCATATTTACTACATCCGGCTCCACCTAATTGTGCAACGTGAGCTAAAGCATATGTTCTTGCGGCTACAGCTTGAGCTTTTATAGCCTCTACCCCAAAACCAACAGGCATTTCTGATGCCACAACTCCAGTAACATAATCTTCTAAATTAACTTCTTTTATACTGTTTTCTTTTGTAATAAAGACCTTAACTTTAGTGATTTTTGGCATTGATTCATATTTTATAACGCTCTTATTATCTCCCGATTTAATTACAGTACTTTTATTTGTGTCTTTATTTATATATTTGTTATTCCCAACTCCCACTATTAATACAGAAGTAATAACTATAAATGCTATAAATGCTATAATTAATAGAAGGATATTCTTAAAATGAATGGCAGCAAGAACTTTTCTCATCTTTTTCTCCCCTTCGTTATAAAATAAGTTTTACTCTATACATATTAAATAAATATAAAGAATATTACTTTTTAGTCTGTTGAATTTATATTGGATGATAAAACTTATATAATTTAAAATTACATTATAAAAGAACTGGAATATATTCTCTTATATACCCCAATTCTTAAGTTTTAATATTAAAAAAATCTCTTTTTATACCTGTTTATATAATACTATTATTTCTAAAATATATATTACTTATCAAAATGAACCCTTTCTATATCTGCACCTAAACCTCTTAGTTTCTCTTCAATGGTGACATATCCTCTATCAATATGATATATGTCCTTTATCGTAGTCGTGCCTTCTGCTGTTAGCCCTGCAAGTATTAGCGCTGCCCCAGCCCTTAAATCCGTAGCAGTAACCTCTGACCCTGTAAATGTGTCTATACCTTCAATTACCGCACTTCTACCATCTATCTTTATATTCGCTCCCATTCTCTTAAGCTCTACAGCATGCATGAACCTATTTTCAAAAATCGTTTCTGTAATTATACTTGTCCCTTTGACTGTACATAATAAACTCATCATCTGCGCTTGCATATCTGTTGGGAATCCCGGATATGGCATTGTTTTTAAATCTATAGGATTTAACTTTTGCCTACCATCAACTATTACACTATTTTTATTAATTTCTATCGCTACTCCCATTTCTGTAAGTTTTGCTATTATTGGCTTTGAATGAATCTCATCAACCCCATTAATTTTAATTAAGCTTTTTGTTATCGCTGCTGTTATCATAAATGTGCCTGCTTCTATCCTGTCATATATCGGTTTATGAACAACTTCTTTAAAGTCTTTTACTCCTATTACCCTTATGGTATCAGTTCCTTCTCCCTCAATTTGTGCTCCCATAGACCTTAAAAACATTGCCAAATCAACAATTTCTGGTTCCTCTGCTGCATTTCCTATTATTGTTTCACCCTTAGCAAGAGTTGCAGCCATCATTATATTTTCCGTAGCCCCCACTGATGGGTAATCTAAATATATGTTGCTGCCTATTAATTTTTTAGCTTTTGCTTCTACATATCCATGCCCTACTGAAACCTCAGCACCTAATGCTGATAATCCTTTTAAATGAAGATCAATCGGCCTAGTTCCAATATTACATCCACCAGGTAAAGAAATTTTAAAACCTCCAAATCTTCCAAGCATCGGTCCCATTATTAAAAAAGACGCTCTCATCTTTCTTACTAATTCATCATTAGCTCCACTATCAAATAAATTTGCAGTATTTATTTTGACTCTTTTATTAATTTTATCTATACTAACGTCTGCCCCAAGAGATTTTAATACATCACAAATTACAAATACATCCTCAAGCATCGGAGTATTTTCAATAGTACAACTATTAGCATTTAATATAGTTGCTACAAGTATTGGAAGGACCGAATTTTTAGCAGCACTTATATTTACTTCACCCTCTAATTTTTTTCCACCTTTTATAACCAATCTATCCATTAATTTCCTCCATAATATTGATAATTTTTAATAAGTTGTAATTATTTCAGGTGTACCCATGATAATGTACCTTCCTGACGAATAACTACATACAGCATAATTAAAATCAATTAACTTGTTATTAATTACCTTTTCATCATATCTTTTGGTATATGCCAGAGTGCTTAGCCCATTATTTAAACTCACTGTCTCAATATTTTCAGTGCCGTGAGATTTCAGAATTTTTATTATTTTTTGATTAATACCATTGATATTATTTTTTCCCACACCCTTATCACTTTCCATAACCCTTGCCTTTAAGTATTGAAAATATTTAATATCTTTACCTCTATTGCCAATACTATCTCTAACTTTATTTTTAAGAGGTATCAATCCATTTTCATTACTTACTTTAGTTATATTTATTGTTATAAGACTTTTATTTTTGTATTTCAATGCCTCTACGTATCCGTTTAAATTTTCACTTGAAAAATTTACACAATATGAATTTTTATTATCAGATGCACTTAATATTATTTTTTTATTATTAAGATCCAATGCTGAAATCATATAATTAGTTATATCTTCGGGGTCGCCTTGAGTTTCGAAGCATGTCTTTAAACCATATTCTACAGTTTTACTTTTAGTTTGGATTAATATTTCATCAAATAAATTATAATTTTCATGTGCCTTCGCGAATGTAACATTAATTTGCAAAACAATCATACTTAATACTATACATAAAAGAGCTATACCTTTTCTTCTCATTTCAGTCCCCCTACACTTTAATTTAAATTACTGCCAATAATTAAATTCTTGACAATAATTTACCTTTTTATTCTAAAAAAAATAGTTTTATTTTTGTCCTATTAATAAAATTATCCCCCAGCACAAGTGCAAAGAGGGCTATTTTCTTTAAAGTATAGGTAGGGTATATACCAGTGATCAATCTTTATATATATATCTTTTCTTTATACTACTAATATATATAATTTTAATTAAAATGTGCTTAATATAATTTAATGGTATTCACTTTGATTATTAAATATTTTATATTAAATCAACTTTATTTTCTTCTTGAGCATAAAAAAAATGAAGATAAATTAATATCTTCATTTTTTAGGTTCTATCCTTTTGCCTTGAGTCTCATAACTGACCTTAAAACAGCACCTTCTGCTCGTTTTAAATTAACTTCTTGAGTATCATTATTTAATCTTTTTTCTGCTCGCTCTTTAGCCTCATTTGCTCTTTTAGCATCTATATCTTCTGGCCATTCACAAGCACTACACAACATTTCTACTTCACCTTTAAGAACTCTTAAAACACCCGTTGATGTAAAAGCTTTTAACTCTTTACCATCAACCTGTGTAAATGTTGTAACAGTTGGTTTTAATTGAGCTATCATTGGGACATGGTTCGCAAGAATTCCAAATACCCCTTCATCACTCTGCGAGTTAAGACTTAGAATATCACCACTATAAAACTCCTTTTCAGGAGTAAGCATAGTAAGTTTTATATGATTTTTCATAAAATAACACCGACCTTTCTATGTACATATTCTTAAAGATTAATTAATAATTTTTACTAGTTATCTCAAATAAAATAAGTAACATAATGGCTAATTGCTTACTAATATGAATTACTGATTAGCCAAAGTCTTAGCTTTCTCTACTGCCTCTTCTATAGAACCTACAAACATAAATGCAGCTTCTGGTAATTTATCATGTTTGCCTTCAAGAATTTCTTTAAAACCTCTTACGGTTTCTTTTACTGGTACAAATTTACCTTTCATTCCAGTAAACTGCTCAGCTACTGTAAATGGTTGAGATAAAAATCTTTGTACTTTTCTTGCCCTTGTTACTACTAATTTATCTTCTTCAGACAATTCATCCATACCAAGTATTGCAATAATATCTTGAAGTTCTTTATATCTTTCAAGTATATGTTTAACCTCTATTGTAACATCATAATGTTCCTTACCAACTATTCTAGGATCAAGCATTGTTGATGTCGACTCCAGTGGATCTACTGCCGGATATATACCAAGTTCTACTATTCCTCTCGATAATACTGTAGTAGCATCAAGATGTGTAAATGTAGTTGCCGGAGCAGGATCTGTAAAATCGTCTGCTGGCACATACACTGCTTGAACAGATGTAATTGACCCTTGCTTTGTAGATGTAATTCTCTCTTGTAACTGTCCCATTTCTGTAGCAAGTGTTGGTTGGTAACCAACAGCACTTGGTATTCTTCCAAGTAGTGCTGAAACCTCAGAACCAGCTTGTGTAAATCTAAAAATATTATCTATGAACAATAATACATCTTTACCTTGATCTCTAAAATTTTCGCACATAGTAAGACCAGTTAATGCAACCCTCATTCTGGCACCAGGTGGTTCATTCATTTGTCCAAAAACCAAAGCAGTTTTAGAAATAACTCCTGACTCCTTCATTTCATTATATAAATCGTTACCTTCTCTTGTTCTCTCTCCAACTCCAGTAAATACTGAAAGTCCATTATGCTCTTTTGCAATATTATTCATAAGTTCTTGTATGAGAACAGTTTTACCAACTCCTGCACCACCCAAAAGACCAATTTTACCACCCTTTTGATATGGCGCTATAAGATCTATTACTTTAATGCCTGTTTCAAAAACTTCTGGTTCAACAGATTGTTCTGCAAATGTTGGAGCTAACCTATGAATAGGCATATACTTATCTACCTTAACTTCACCCATCTCATCTACAGGTTTTCCAAGAACATTAAATAACCTTCCAAGAACCACATCTCCTACTGGAACCATTATTGGGTGCAGTGTATCAGTAGCATCGAGTCCTCTTCTTAAGCCTTCTGTACCTTCCATAGCTATCGTTCTTACAATATCATCACCAATATGTTGTTCAACCTCAGCTACAATTACTCTATCATCCATCTGAATTTCAATACTATTATAAATATTAGGAAGACTTTCCGAGTCAAACTTTATATCTATAACTGGTCCTATTACTTGAACAACTTTGCCTATATGTCCTGCCATTAATCTCTCTCCTTTCTACTTTAGAGCCTCCGCTCCTCCGACTATTTCTGAAATTTCTTGTGTAATTGAATATTGTCTACTTCTATTATATTTTAAATTAAGTTTATCAAGTATATCATTAGCATTTTCAGTGGCTGACCCCATAGATTCCATTCTAGACTTATGCTCACTTGCTTTTGAATGTAACATTGAATTTAGAGTTTTACCTCCTAAAAATAATGAAGTTATTTCATATAATGCTTTTTCATCTATTGCTTCAATATTTACATACTCTTTGTTAACATTGTCTTCATTTTCAAAACTTAAAGGAAGCAATTTTTCAATTTTCACTTCATTTTTCAGTGCTGATATAAGTCTTTTATAAACTATATAAACTTCACCTATTTCACCATTATTATACATGTTGAATGCGTGGTCAATTATGGTAGTAGCTTCTTTTTGAGTAGGAACATCTAAAATATCAACATATTCAGACACAGTTTCTATATTAAGTTTTTTAAATATAACTCTTCCTTTATGGCCTACTACAATTATGTCGTATTCTTCCTTGTTGCTCTCTAATTTACTTGTCAGTTCATTTACTATCGACCAATTAAAGCCGCCACAAAGACCTGTATCCGAAGTCAAAACAACATACATTTTCTTACTACTTTTGTTTCCTTTTATATAGATACTATCTTCGTCGTAATTATCTTTAACTTGCTTAATAACTTCCTCAAGCTTATCTACATAATTATTATTAGTATCTAATTTTTTCCTTATTCTTTGATATTTAGATGTCGAAACCAATCCCATTGCTTTTGTGATTTTCGTAGTATTTGTTATAGATCTTATTCTTCGTTTAATTGCAACAAGCCCTGCACCTGCCATGTTTCACCTCTCTTTAGCATTAGTGATATGTTATCAAAGCAATTTAGCTCTAATATTATATCATCAATGCAAATTAATTACAGCGTAAAGGTGCCATATTAATTTATTACTTATACTTTTTCTTAAATTTAAATCCTTCTCACTACTTATCATCTATAGAAAATATTTTTTTAAATTCATCTATAGCTTCAGTAAGTTGTTGTTTTAATTTATCATCTAACGCTTTTTCAGTAAGTATCGCCTTACCTATTTCTCTATGCTGTGTATCCATAAACTCAAAATATTCGCTTTCAAATCGTGTTATTTCAGATACTGGGATATCTGCAAGATGGTTACCAGATCCCGCAAAGAAAATCATAACTTGTTTTTCTACAGCTACTGGCGCATATTGATCTTGCCTTAATATCTCCATTAATCTTTTACCTTTTTCAAGTCTCATTTTAGCATCTTTATCAAGATCCGTTCCAAATTGAGCAAAAGCCGCAAGTTCTCTATATTGAGCGAGTTCAAGTCTTAAAGTTCCTGTAACTTGTTTCATTGCTTTTATTTGAGCATTTCCACCAACTCTAGATACAGATATTCCAGCATTAATTGCTGGTCTTTGCCCTGAATGGAATAATTCAGCTTCAAGAAATATTTGCCCATCTGTTATAGAAATAACATTAGTTGGTATATATGCTGTAACATCACCTGCAAGAGTTTCAATTATTGGAAGTGCAGTTAATGATCCTCCACCCAATTTATCTGAAAGTTTCGCTGCCCTTTCTAGCAATCTTGAATGAATATAAAATATGTCTCCAGGATATGCTTCTCTACCTGGTGGTCTACGAAGTAATAATGACATAGCTCTATAAGCTACAGCATGTTTAGATAAATCATCGTATACTATTAATACATTCTTACCGTTATGCATAAAGAATTCACCCATTGTACATCCAGCATATGGTGCTAAATACTGAAGTGGTGCTGAATGCGAAGCTGTAGAAGCTACAACTATCGTATAATCCATAGCTCCCATTTCAGATAGTGTATTAACAATATGCGCAACAGTAGATTGTTTTTGACCAATGGCAACATATATACATATAACATCTTTGCCCTTTTGATTTATAATAGTGTCTGTAGTTAAAGCAGTCTTACCAGTTTGTCTATCTCCAATTATAAGTTCTCTTTGTCCTCTTCCAATTGGTACCATAGAGTCTATTGCTTTAATTCCAGTTTGAAGTGGTTCCTTAACTGATTGTCTTGAAATAACTCCAGGTGCTATTACCTCAACTGGTCTTGTCTCTGTAGTTTTAATCGGACCTTTACCATCTATCGCTACACCTAATGCATTTACGACTCTACCTATTAAAGCCTCACCTACAGAAACTTCTACCACTTTACCAGTTCTTTTTACTATGTCCCCTTCTTTAATTCCCTCTTCTGGTCCTAAAAGCACGCATCCTACATTATCCTGTTCTAAATTTAATGCCATGCCAAATATTCCACCTGGGAATTCTAAAAGTTCGTTTTCCATACATTCATCCAATCCATAAACTCTTGCTATTCCATCACCTATCTGAATTATTGTTCCAGAATCGACAGTTTCAATTGTTTTTTTATAACCTTCTATTTCTTTTTTTATTATGGATGTTATTTCTTCTGGTTTTATATTCATAAACTCACCTCTTTTCCTATTTGAACATTAATTTTTTCATTTCATCTAATTTGCTTTGTATTGTACCATCAATAACGTCATCACCAATTCTTATATATACTCCGCCGATAACTTTTTTATCTAATTTTTCATCGAAAATAATTTTTTTGTCATACATCTTGGCTAGTTTAACCCTGAGATTTTCCCTTTCTGTTTCTACAAGAGGAATTACAGTTTTAACTTCTGCTAGCAGTGTATTCGTACGATCTAAATGAATTTTCTCCATTTCTTTAAGATCTTCATCAACAAACAATATTCTGTTCTTTTCTATAAGTATAAGCAAAAAAGATAACAACCCGTCATCAATTTTGCCTTTGAAAATTTTGGTGAATAGTTCCTTCTTTTTAGATGTACCTACTTTAGGATGTTTAATAACTTTTAAAAAATCAACATCATTTTTCATAAGTGAAACAATTTCTCGTAGGTCCTCTAAATATTCTTCTACTTTCCCTTTTTCCTCTGCAACTTCATATAGTGCTAATGCATATCTTTTATATAAGTATTCATACATTTTAGCTACCTACCTTAACAATAAAATCTTCTATTAATTTTCTATGCTCTTTTTCATCAATATGCTTCTCAAGAGCTCTTTCAGATAATATTAAAGATAAATCTATCACTTGCTTTTGAATTTCACTTACTGCCTTTTCTTTTTCTCTTTCTATTTCCACTCTTGATCTATCCATAATCGTAATTGATTCTTTTTTTGCATCATCAATTATTTCTTGAGAAATATTTTGAGCTTTTACTTTATACTCTTCAACTATTTCTCTTCCTTTTGTCTTTGAATCATGTAATAACTTATCTTTTTCTATTCTTGAAATTTCTGCTTTTGCTTCATTATCTTTAGCATTCTTAATAGATGTGTTTATTCCATTTATTCTTGCATCCATTATCTTGTTTAATGGCTTACTAAAAAAGTGCTTTAAGATAAATAACAATATTACAAAATTTATTATTGTGAATATAATTGTAGATACATGTGCGTTTAAATTCATAATCTATTAAAGCCCCCTTTAGGCCTAATTTCAAAATTTTTCGTTTTGATATGTACCATATTATTTAAATGCTAAAATTAACGCTATTAAGAATGCATATATAGCTGTAGCTTCTGAGAATGCTGCACCTATAACTAATGTACTAATTATGGACCCTTTAGCTTCCGGTTGTCTTGCTACTCCTTCTACAGCCTTAGCTGCGGCATTACCTGTTCCTATTCCTCCACCTATACATCCTATTGCTGCAACACCTGCACCTATTGCAGACATTCCTGTAATTATTGCTGCTGAATCTAAAACCATAATATATTCCTCCTTAATTTTAAAAAACTAAATTTAGTGTTCTGCTATGACTTTTATGTTAACCATAGTTAACATAACAAAAATAACCATTTGTATAAGTCCATCAAATAAATCAAAATAAAAATGTAATGGTATTGGGACTAATAATTGAGCAAATCCATTCAAACTAGACAAACCTGTATACGCCAAATTTATTATTACAACACCTGCAGTCATATTTCCAAACAACCTAAAACTCAATGATACTGGAAGCATCACCCTTTCCATTAAGTTAATAGGTAATATAAATGCATATGGTTCAGCGTATCCTTTTAAATAATGACCTACGCCTATCTTCTTAATAGCATACCATTGAACAACAACGAATGTTATTAATGCTAGTGCTAATGATACACTATAATCCACTGTTGCAGGATGAAAACCTATCAGTCCCGTTAAATTTAAAAAACTTAAAAATATTGCCAGCGTTCCTATATAAGGCACAAAGCCCATATATTCTTCTCCCATATTATTTCTAACAAGATTGTTTATTAAATCCATAATCATTTCTATTAGATTTTGCTTCTTATCAGGAATTATTTTTAAGTTTCTTATAAATAATACACAAAATATAGCTATTACAGCTATTATGCACCACTGGACAAATATACTTTCTACAATTCCAATACTGTAGCCAAAGAATTTAATATGAAATAACGGCACTATTTTTTCCATTATATCACTTCCCTTCAATATCCTTATTTTTTATTCCGTAATACACTAAAGATATGAACTGCGCACTATATCCGAAAATATACGCAATTATATTGAACATATTGTGTCTGCCAATGGCAAACCCAATCACACTCACTAATAAAACTCTTATAAAAGATCCTATTACTATAACGCCTTTACCTTTTAAATTTTTACTATCAAGAGAATACTCTACTGTAATACCATTAACATAAAGATTCATTAGTGCTATTATTATCCCTAATAAAAAAAATAATGCATATGATTTAGCTGTAAAATAAATTATTGTAATAAAAACTAAAGAAATAAAAAAATCATATATAGCAATTTTTTTAAACATGTTTCTAAAATTACTGTCCACTTTCGCTTCTCCTTACTCTCTAACAATATTGTAATTATAGTCTACTAATTTTTATAAATAAAACTCCAAATTCCTTGATATTCTAAGTTTTAAAGTCAAATATACCATTTATATTGTTAAAATAGTATTATTCCTCTATATATCTTCCTATTATGGTTTAATACTAGTAAATAACTAATTATAAAAATATGTTATTCAATTAAACTATATTTTAATAACATTTAAAACTTTCTTAATATTCATAATATTACATTATACATTCCACTGTCAATGGGTTTTATTAACTTTAGTATGTATGTTTTATTTGGTTAAACATTTACAAAAGATTTATATATGTATATATTACCATTTAAGTGTATTGTTTCTTTAAAACAATTGCAACTTATTACTTTAAATATTTCACTTTTTCTTTTAATCATTGTTATTTCATATTATTATCAGCAATTATTAGCATAAATATACGTCTACTTAAGTATATTTTAGAAGTATATAGGCTCTTAAATGCCTTATACCTTGATAATCAATCTACTCACCCTACTATATTGTTATGTATGATTATGAATTTTGTAATCATCACAACCGTTATTTTAAACTATTAAAATTATAAAAAAAATAAATTTAAGAATTAAATTCTTAAATTTATCAATATAACTTTAAATTGGAACGTTGTTAAAATAATTTACTAGTGCATTCACTATCTTAATTGAAGCATTCCCATCACCATAAGGATTAATTGATTTACTCATATGGTTATACTTCTCTACATCTCTAATTAAACTATTAGCTTCTAGTACTATTTTAGCTATGTCTATTCCAACCAGCCTTACTGTACCAGCACCAAGAGCTTCTACCCTCTCCGTAACATCTCTAAGTACTAATACCGGTTTGCCTAAATGAGGTGCCTCTTCTTGAATTCCTCCCGAATCAGTCATTACAAGATAACATTTCTTCATTAAATTATGAATTTCTCTAGTATCTATCGGACTGAGTAAATGTATTCTAGAAACATCCTTCAAAATACTATAAACCATGTCTTTAACTACTGGATTGGGATGAACAAGATACAATATTTCTACATCAGAATTTTCTTCAACAATGATTTTTAACGCTTTACATATATTCTCAATTCCAATTCCCCAATTTTCTCTTCTATGAGCTGTAACCATTATAATTTTTTTATTTTTAAAATCAATTGAATTTAACTCATGATTTTCAAAAACATAGTTGTCTTTTATTGTATATTTCATAGCATCTATAACTGTGTTCCCAGTAACAAAAATATCTTTTTCGTCTATTCCCTCTAGTAATAAATTTTCTTTAGAGATACTTGTAGGCGCAAAATGCAATTCTGTAAGGGACGCGGTCAATTTTCTATTAATCTCTTCAGGATAAGGTGAATATTTTTTGTGGCTCCTAAGACCTGCTTCAACATGCCCTACGGGTATCTTTCTATAAAATGCTGCAAGTGCTGCCGCAAAAGTAGTTGTAGTATCTCCGTGTACTAATACCATATTCGGTTTTTCCTTATCAAAAATTTTCTCAAGCCCAGAAAGTACAGAACACGTTATCCCTGTTAAACTTTGTTTTGTTTTCATTATATTTAAATCGTATTCAGGTTTTATGTTGAAAATTTCAAGAACTTGATCTAATATTTCTCTATGCTGCGCCGTAACACAGACCTTACATTGTATTTGAGGTACTTTTTCTAATTCCTTAATTAGAGGTGCCATTTTTATGGCCTCAGGCCTCGTACCAAATATAACCATAATTTTAATGTTTTCCACCACATGCCTCCTATATAAATTAATTTGTTACTGCACACAAACTAAAAGTTATGAAATAATATATAATCTAATCTTTTTGCTCAAATATACCATATTTCCAAGCTATTAAAACAGTAATAACCCCTACTGATGCTAATAAAAAATATGCCCTTTGTGTGCTAATTTGCATAGCTATAATGGCTATTCCGCCTAGTATAGCACTTATAAGGTACATAATAATAACTGCTTGTTTTTGGCTTAACCCCATTGCTAATAACCTATGATGCAGGTGTCCTTTATCTGCTTGCATTATAGGTTTTCCATGAACTTTACGTCTTATCATAGCAAAAAGCGTATCATAAATAGGTAATGCAAATGCTAAAATTGGCACTACAATTACAAAAGCTGTCGCAGATTTAATTGCACCTTCAATTGAAATGGCCGCTAAAAGAAATCCTAATAATTGAGAACCAGTGTCCCCCATAAATATAGACGCCGGATTAAAATTATATGGTAAAAACCCTAAAATCGCACCACTTAAGACAGCTGTTAAAAACGCCGCTTCGAGCCTTCCACTAAGTATAGAGACTATCATTAGAGTAACACATGATATGAATGCTATACCTGCAGCTAATCCATCTAATCCATCAATTAAGTTAAATGCATTAGTAACACCTACAATCCAGATTATAGTTACCGGTATGTTAATCCATCCCATGCTTATAAAAGGATAGAATTCCCTAAAAGGATTAGTTATCATTGATATTTTTACACCTGACATCAATAAACATATAGCCGCTATAATTTGTATAAGAAGTTTATATCTAGGTCTTAAATCTTTAATATCATCAATAATTCCACCAATAACAATTATAGTCGCGCCAATAATTATTCCCGTTTGAGATGGCGTTAAAATTCCATTATACAAAATCACGCCTAAAACAAAAGCTATGTATATAGCTAGTCCGCCCATAACCGGAACAGGTTTTGTATGAACTCTTCTTGCATCTTTAGGAATATCAATGGCATTAACCCTTATTGCTAATTTCCTAACTAAAGGTGTAAATACAGCAGAAATCAAAGCTGTAATAATTGCTAAAACATAAAAATTACTCATAAAAAAAACCTTTCTTTCACAAAAACAGTGTTTTTATTTGATAAATATATACTAAAATTTATGAAATTAATATCCACCATCACCTTGAATTGAGTCATCATTTTCTATCCATTCCTGTACAAATACTATCTTATATTTTATTTTATCTTTTCTAACTATAACTTTCTCTATACCTGCATTAATTATAAATCTCTTGCACAACGAACAAGGAGCTGCATTTTCAACTAATTCACCGGTACTAACCTCTTTACCAACCAAATAAAGTGTTGCCCCTAACATATCACTTCGCCTAGATGATATAATTGCGTTCTGTTCTGCATGTACAGATCTGCAAAGCTCATATCTTGTCCCTCTTGGAACTTTTAATTCTTCTCTTCTACATACGCCTAAATCACAACAATTCTTTCTTCCTCTAGGTGCTCCCGAATATCCGGTAGACATAATTTCATCATTTTTGACTATAATAGCCGCAAAATTTCTACGTAAACAAGTTCCTCGTTCAGATATTGTTTCGCATATATCCAAATAATAATTATGCTTGTCAATTCTTTTCATGATTATACCTCATATAATATATTTTAATTACTTAGATAAAAATCAAATATAAAATTTATAATCTAATAATCAATCATTATCATTTTACACTAAAACAATAAGAATTTAAAGTGTTTGATAAACTATATATGTAAATTTATTATAAAGTAAAAAAGCATATATTATTACAACTGCATAATATATACTTTTCTAAATTAACTTAAACCTAAAATAGTTATTGTTTATAATTCATTAAAATAATACTACAGTATAACTCCGTTTATACCAATTGTTATCTCTTTGTATGGAACTATCACTCTAGCTTTAAGCATAGCTTCCTTTACAGAATTGACAATACCAGCGCAACAGGGTACTTCCATTCTAATAACTGTAATACTCTTAATTTCATTATTCTTTAAAATTTCAGCAATTTTATCTTTATAATAGTCATTATCATCAAGTTTAGGACAACCTATTAAAGTTATTCTTCCTTTTATAAACTCCTTATGGAAATTTCCATAAGCATATGCAGTACAATCTGCAGCAATTAATATATCTGCACCTTTTAGAAATCCTGCCTTTGAGTTAACTAACTTAAGTTGAACCGGCCACTGGTTTAACATTGAATCTCCTGATTCTTCTGCATTCGTGTTTACTATAGCTTTCTCTTGTACTACATTAAAATTGTCATCTCTTTTTATAGACTTTTCCATTGTCCCAGGACATCCACAAGGTAGATTACTCTTCTTGTCTTCTTTAGTATCACTTTGCTCCTTTTTCATCAAAACAGCCTCAACGTCGTACCCCTTAGCATCCCTCTCAATTATTTCAATAGCATCAACTGGGCATTCCGGTAGACAATCACCTAATCCATCACAATACTCATCACTTATTAATTTAGCCTTACCATTTAAAAGTTCTATAGCACCTTCATGGCAAGCATTTATGCATAATCCACAACCATTACATTTGTTCTCATCTATATTTATAATATTTCTTTTCATTTTCAAACCTCCTAAAATTTAAAATATATATTTTCTTAATAATAAATTTTCAATTGACTGTATATGATTATTATATTAAAATTACTTATGATAATATGTAACCCATGTTACCATAATAAAAATTTAAGGGTGATTCTATGGATAAATTAGTAAATGATTTGAAACAATGTATCTTATTCAAAGGTTTAACTTCACTAGAACTTCAGAGTCTAATTTTAAGTGTAAAGTATTCAATTTCTAATAACTCTAAAAATAACGATGAATATCACACCTCAATAGTAGCCTTGGAGGGTGATGTATGCGATTCGCTAGGCATTGTCATTGAAGGAAACCTTGAGGTTCAAAAACATTACGCTAGCGGAAAAATCGTTACACTAGCAAAATTAAACAAGGGTAAAATTTTTGGTGAAGCAATAGCTTTTTCAGAAACAAACATCTATCCAGCTACTATAATATCATCTATTGGTTCAATTATCCTTTATATATCAAAAAAAGATATTATATCTATGTGTAGCTCCTACCCTATAGTATTAAATAATTTCATGCAATTGTTATCTAGTAAAATCCTTCTATTAAATAGAAAAATAAAAGAGCTCTCCTTTGAAACCCTAAGGCAAAAAATATCTAACTATTTATTATATCAATACGAAATTCAAAAGAATTTAAACCTTGTGCTTCCGCTATCCAGGAAAAATCTTGCCCAGCATCTAGGAGTACAACGTCCCTCTCTCTCAAGAGAGCTAGTTAATATGAAAAGTGATGGATTAATAGATTTCAATAAAAATTTATTTCAAATAAAAGATTTAAATGGCATTGAAGATATTCTGATTTAATTCAATTGTCGAATTTTCCCGAAATGTTTCTTAAAAGATATTAAATTTTACTTGATAATTATTATCCGTTGATGTATAGTTGTACTTGTAGCAAAGATAAATACTAATTTTAATTCTATTTAATAAATTACATAACTAATATATGAGAGGATACAATTTATAATTGTAGTCTAACTCAAAAGAATACGGGGAGGAAATATATATGAAGAAGTTTGTTTGTACAGTATGTGGATATATCTATGAAGGGGAATCTGCACCTGATGTCTGTCCTATTTGCGGAGCTAAAAGTGATAAATTTGTAGAGAAAACTGAAGGTGAAATGGAATGGGCAGATGAACATAAAGTTGGAGTTGCCAAGGGCGTAGACGCTGAAGTTATAGAAGGTTTAAGAGCTAACTTCGTTGGAGAATGTTCTGAGGTTGGTATGTACTTAGCAATGAGTCGTCAAGCTGATAGAGAAGGTTTCCCTGAAGTTGCAGAAGCTTATAAAAGAATTGCTTTTGAAGAAGCTGATCATGCTTCAAAATTTGCAGAAATGCTTGGTGAAGTAGTAACAGGTGATACTAAGAAAAATCTTGAAATGAGAGTTGATGCAGAACACGGTGCTTGTCAAGGTAAAAAAGATTTAGCTACTTTAGCTAAAAAACTTAACTACGATGCTATACATGATACAGTACATGAAATGTGTAAAGATGAAGCTCGTCATGGTCGTGCATTCCAAGGATTACTTACTAGATATTTCAAATAAGATAATATCATATGACTTTTCCCTTTAGAACTCCAAATAAGAGTTTGAAACGTGAAAGTTGATTGATTAATTCTAATGTTTGGAATTACTTCCGTAAAAAGTCATACTATTATAGATATAACAACATATATATAACAGGAACGATATACACCAAAATAAAAAGCAACTTACAGAAAATTTTCTGTAAGTTGCTTTTTATTTTTACCTTTTGTTTATTTGCTTAAAATTAATTATTTAGTTCCAAATAATCTGTCTCCAGCATCTCCAAGACCTGGTACGATATATCCTTGTTCATTTAATTTTTCATCAATTGAAGCTGCATATATATCCACAT
>NZ_CALEVF010000375.1 GCF_937920395.1 uncultured Clostridium sp.
GCCCCCGTATCGGACTTTCACCGACGAGTAAACGCCCATGCCGAGCACACTAAAAAAAGACTATATTTAATTAAAAATATAGTCTTTACTCAACTTTTATATTATGCTGGTGTCTGATTAATTAATTGTTGTAACATAATATTTAAATCATCAATATTTTGAATATATAAGTTAAAACTTTTTTCGATAGTTTTAGCATCTTTTGACTCTATAGAGATTGCAAAGTTTTTAAAGCTTTCTATTGCTATATTCTTTTTAACTTTTATATTATCTTTCAAAGGTTTATTTTCATTTTTAAACTGCTCTTTTATAATTTTGACTTGATTTTTTTTATGTTGTTGCTCCGCTACAAGTTGATCTTTAGCTTCTTGTTTTGTTATTTCACCCTTTGTGGCCTTAAGTTCTATAACATTCACTTGAATTTTAAATTCATTCTTTAAAGGTAAAGTTGCTGAATTTATTTTTTCTTTTCTTACATTAATAATTTGTTCTGCTAATTCTTTTGTTTTAGTTATAGAAGCATCACCATTTTGAGTAGTACCTGGTACATATTTTTCTGCATTCTGAAGAACTTTATCATACATTTGAATTTTAGCTTGTAAGTTTTCCTTTTGTACATCCTGTTTTTCTTCTTTATTAGTTAATAATTCCTTATCGTTTTTGCAACATTCCATCTTACAATTACCTACCTTGCAACATTCTTTACAGCAATCAATTTTAGAATTAGTTTTAACGCTATCTTCTTTACATACTTTCATATCACATTTTGGTGTTACATTATTTAATGTGCCAGCAAAAACAGCACTCGGTGCTAATATTGCCATTGCTAGAGTTGTTGATAATATCATTTTTTTGTAATTTAACATATAATCCACTCCTCGAATAATTTGTATTAGTTGTTTGTCTATAAATACATTATATTCGACAAATTTCGAATAATTATCTCAGTATTATGTGAAAATATGTGATTATGATATATTTCCCAGTAAATATTGTGTATCTCCTTTGTAAATAAAAAAAGCCCTATAAAACCAAGGTTTTATAGGGTATATCTAATTATTTTAACTATCTTGAATAAGATGAGTTATTATTTTGTTGTTTTCTTGCTCTTCTACAATCAGCACATCTTTGTGGTTCATTTTCGAATCCTTTTTCTTTATAGAAAGCTTGTTCGCCCTCAGTGAATACGAATTCTTTTCCACAGTCTTTACAAATTAAGTTTTTGTCTTCCATTTTAAATATTCCTCCTTTTATTTGAAAATTAAGAACTAAATTTGATTAACAATAATTTCCTAAATAAAAGAGGATATGTTGTTTATCAGATTAGATTCTCTTAAATAATAATATAAATTTCTATTACATACTTATATTAACATATTTAAAAAGCTTGTACAATATAATTTTAACCATTTAAAAAATTTTTTTCATATATTTCAAAATGTTTAGTTAAATTACAAAATTTCCATTTTCAAATACCGGCACTTCTATGCCTTCTGCTGTAATCCCTATTATTTGTAAATCTTTCGTACCAACCATAAAGTCTTCATGTACAAAAGAATCATTAACTTCTAACCCCTTAAGCTCTTCATTACTTAAATTTTCACCATTCTTTATGCATACTGGGTATGCCTTACCTAAAGCCAAATGGCATGATGCATTTTCATCAAAAAGTGTGTTGTAAAATAATATATTAGAGTTCGATATTGGAGAATCATATGGCACTAATGCTACTTCACCAAGATAACATGATCCTTCATCAGTTTCAATTATACTTTTTAATATATCATAACCACTTTCTGCCTTGAAATCGACTACTCTTCCCTTTTCAAAAGTAAGTGAAAATTTATCAATTAAGTTTCCGTTATAATTTAAAGGTTTAGAACTTACTACTATACCGTTAACTCCAGTTTTTTTAGGTAGTGTAAATACCTCTTCAGTTGGCATGTTCGCTATGAACTCTACACCTTCAGGAGTATAATCTGATCCTCCAAGCCATAAATGATTTTGTGGAAGTTCAATTTTCAAATTCGTACCTAATGAATTCTTATATTGTAAATATTTAAAATTATTTAAATTTAAATAATCCATACTTTTCTTTAGGTTTGCTTTATGATTTTCCCATGAAGCAACAGGATCTTCGGTATCCACCCTTACTGTTTTAAATATAGCATTCCAAAGTTTTTCCATTGCATCTTTCTCTGAAACTTCTGGAAAGACTTTATTTGCCCAACCTTGTGTTGGAATAGATGCAACACACCAAACATTTTTATTACTCATCATTCTATCTCTGTATTCTTTTATTGCATTACTTGCAGCTTTATTTGATTTTGACAATCTATCAGGATTAACATCCTTCATAAGCTCCGGATCAGAAGCTGAAATACTTAAAAAAGCTGCTCCTTTTCGCGCACTTGACACATAAAAATCTTTCTGCCAATCTGGATATTCGCAAAATATCTCTTCAGGAGCAAGCGTAAATTTAATTTTTGTAGATAATTCATCTCTCCATGTAACTATTACCTCCCTAGCCCCTTCTAGATATGCAATTCTAGAAACAATTCTAGTAAAAGCAGCACACTCAATAGGAGAATTAATTACAAGTGTTTGATTCTTCTGAATGTTAATTCCTGTCTTTACTAATAAACGAGCATATTTCTCTAATAATTTATTATCCATAATATATCTTTAGCAGATAAGTACATAATACACAAATCCACTAAATACTCACTTCCTTTATATATAGCGTGTACAAGGTATAAAGCCCCTTGTCATGGCTAAGTTTATATATATACTACGTTAACACTATTCTAATATTTTATCTATAACTCTTAAGAAAATTATACCATAAAAAGTTATTTTTAAAAAATTCTTTGTATATTTATTTGAATACATGTAAGTATTAGGTTATGCTTTACATAAAACATATTAATGTTCATAAATAAAAAGGGGTGACTAATATCAAAACTGCAGTATTATTTTTTTCAAGAACAGGCACTAGTGAACGAATAGCAACAAAAATAGCTGATGGCTTAGAACTTTCACCTATTCGAATTACTGATGATAAGAATTGGAATGGAATCTTAGGCTTTATAAAAGGAGGCTACTATGCTTCAACTAATAAAAGCGTAAATATCAAAGTTAACGATGAATGTAAAGATCTTGATCAATATGTTGTTGTATCACCACTCTGGGCAGGAAGACCTGTACCAGCAATCTGTGAATTTTTAAAACAAGTACCAATTAATAAAGTTAATTTAGTCTTAACCTGCAATGGTAGTGATGTTGAAAGTGCTTTCACAAAATATGAAAATACTATAGGAAAATTAAAAGGACATTTTGGAATTGTTAAACGTCTAAAAAATGAAGATGAATGCATTAAAGATATAATCCAAGCTGTTAAATAATAACCTTTACTTAACAAAATCAATCGAGTAGGAGCTAAATAATTAGTTTATTTAGCGACCTCTCACACCACCGTG
>NZ_CALEVF010000376.1 GCF_937920395.1 uncultured Clostridium sp.
TAATAGATATTGTTGAAAAAACTGTAAGAATGGCCATAATACTTGGACTAATAAACTTCTTTGCTTTAAAAAGTGTAACCACTACAGTAACTGCTACATATATTTCCTTGTCAATCGGAGAACTTATAAGTTTTATTCTTCTATATATTTTTTATGAAAAGAGTAAAAATAAATTTAAGGTAATTGTAAAAAAGACCGAGGGACGGGCTCAACTTTTATTTAATGTTCTTATTGTTTCATTTCCCTTATGCCTAAACGGGTTTTTAAACACAATAATTTCAGCACTATCAACCTTAATTGTTCCGGGACGACTAGTTCAGGCTGGGATAGAATATACAGAAAGCTTATCATTAATTGGCAAGTTTTCTGGTATGGCTATGAGTATCGTGTTCTTCCCTTTTATTATTGTAATGTCAATGTCTACCATGTTAACTCCAGACATTTCCAAAAGCATAAGTAAAAATGATTATACAGCTTTAGAAAATAGGATTCGTGAAGTAATCAAAATTTCTTTTTTACTCGGAATTTCAACTATGATAATATGTTTATGTATAGGAGACTCCCTTGGAAAATTATTTTTTGATAGATATGACCTAGGTATCTATATAAGGCTTGCAGCATTAAGTGCACCCTTCATGTATATATCTGGTTCGACCTTTGGAATTTTGAATGGACTTGGCAAACAAAAGGCTCTCCTAATAAACTCGGTTGTAACCTCTGTTGTCCAATTATTCTTGCTTTATATACTCCTTGGTATTCCAAGTATAAATATTTTAGGCTACGGCATTGCTCTCCTCGTAAGTTCTATTTTAAGCGCCATAATGAATATTATATCAATCAAAGGTAGCTGTTATATATATTTTTCAGTAAGCGAATTTCTAATTGATATAAGTCTTAGCACCTTGTTATATTTTATATTGAAAATTTTAAATAACACTATACCAAATTCTATTTTTATTACTAAGAACATAATAATTATTCTTGCTGGCTTCTCTCTATTATTATTTTCGCTAATTCTTACAAAAAAATCAGAAAAATCTAAAGCACATCATCCAAGATGATGTGCTTTAGATTTTCTTACTACCTAAGTCTATTTAAAATAGACTTAGGTATAATTCTTGTAATCCTACTAGGGAATACTTCCAAATCTTCTTTAGTTAATCCACCTAGAAGTACTAATGCGAAAAAATAAGTTACTATTGCAAATACTAAAGAAATTAATAGAGCCATAGCATTAGCAAAATATCCTTCCTTAATAAAACTAAATATAAAATTAAAATTAAAATAGATTATTTTTGCAACTATCCCCATAACTACAGAAGCCATTATAGGTTTAATTGCATGACTTAATAATTTTATTTTAACCCTTAGTGTTTTATTAATTGTAATATAGTTCAAGATCAAAAGTATTGCAAAGCTAACTGCATTACCCATAATTGCACCTAATATATTAATGCTTGGAATTGCTACAAAAATATAATTAGTAATTATTTTTCCTATCATCCCCAAAACTGCATAAATTGTAACTAAGTAAAGTTTCCCAAGTCCTTGCAGAATTGAAGTTTGTATACTAACCACAGCCATAAGTACTATTACAACTGACCCATATATAAGTAATCGTCCAACACTAGAACCGTATTGTATTAGATTCACTACTGGGTAAGCTAAAACGGCAAGTCCAACCGCAGAGGGTACTGCTACTAAGAAACATAACCTAAAAGCATAATTAATTTTATCTCTTACAGCCTTTTTATCTCTAAGTGCCATCAAACTTGAAATAGATGGTAGGATAGTTATTGCAAGTGATGTAATAATAGCTATAGGCACATTTATTAATGTTGTATACTTACTTAACACACCCCATAAAACATTAACTTGTACACTACCAATTCCAGCAGCTAACATTCTTGATTTAACGACACCTAAATCAATTAATAACCCTGACTGTTGTATTCCTAAACATATTGTCATTGGTACAGCAACAGCTAATAATTTTTTAAATATTTTTTTATTAGTTAATCTTTTTATATCTAATTGATTGTATCCTTTTGGAACTCTAAATACTTTGTTTTTTTCATAATAATGAATCATGTATATTACAGCAACTAATGCTCCTACAGTGGTACCAACGGTTCCACCTGCTGCTCCTGCTGCTACTCCAAACTTTATAAAGCATGCTGCAAAAATCAAACTAAATACAGTATTTGCAAGTTGTTCAAATACCTGTGATACTGCAGTCGGTGTCATATTCCCTCTTCCTTGGAAATAACCTCTATACGCTGATAAAACTGAAGTAAGTAAAACAGTTGGAGCTAGTGCCATAATTGCTAATCTTGCAGAACCACTTTGTGTTAAATTAGATATAGGTACTACTAAAATGAGCATTAAAAGTGACATAACTATTCCTAATACTAAAAGGGAAAATCTAGCTATTTTAAAAGTCTTTACAGCATCCTTATAATTTCCAAGGGCTATAAGTTCTGATACGATTTTTGAAATAGCTACAGGTATACCAGCATTTGTTAATATATAAACATATGTAAATATATTGTATGCAGAATAATATACACCTAACCCAGCTTCTCCTAAAATTTTTCCAAGAAAAGGTATGTAGAGTAGGGATAAAAACTTGACTATAAAACCTGCCGCAGATAATACTGCAAAACCTTTTGTGGTAGATTGTTTGTTTACTTTTATTTTCTCACCCATTAAATTCACCCTCTAAAATTTAAATATATCTCTTTTAATCTTTTTAAGTGCTGGTGGTAAACTTTCCGCAATAGTTTTATTCTCCATATAAGATAAATCCTCTGGGCAATTCTTAAATATTAACTTATATGCATACAAATATTGAGAATCCAAACCATATTTATTATTAAAGTAACTATTTATTTTTTTATTTCCGTATTTAGGATCACCAAGAATAGGATTACCAAGCATACTTAAATGAGCCCTAAGCTGATGGCTTCTACCTGTTAAAAGATTAATATCTAGTAACGAAAATGTACCACAACTTTCTATAGTTTTAACATCCATTGCGATTCTTTTAGTATCTGGCTTTGGTTCGTTAAATACTTGTGATATATTTGCATCTTCGTTTTTATATATATATCCCTCGTAAATTCCATCCTTAATTCTTCCTGATACAAGTGCCATATAATATTTTTCTATATTACGATCTCTTATCATTTCATTTAATAACTTAAGAGATTTAAAATTTTTACCAAATATAACCATACCCGAAGTGTTTCTATCTAGTCTATTACAAGGTGCTGGAGTAAATGTTATTTCATTCTCTGGTTTGTAATCTCCTTTATCAAATAAATAAGAAAGTGCATAATCAGTTAAAGTCGGTTCACCATCTTTTTTGTCAGCATGAACTAAAACTCCTGGCCATTTTTCTACCATTAAAATATTAGCATCCTCAAAAGTTATCTTTAATTTATTATCAATTCTTACAAATTCTTCTCTTTTAAACTCACTAGTAATGTACTTTGTTTCAACAACATCACCTTCTACTAATGAATGTTTTTCCTTTATTTTGCTGCCATTAACTCTAATATCACCTTTTCTAAAAGCTTTATATATTTTACTTAAAGGTACATCTCCAAGTACTTTCCTCATGAATTTATCTGTTCTTTGTCCTGCTTCATTTGCTCCAATTTCTATCCTCATACATATCCTCCTAGTTCTTTTATCTATTGATTAATTCCATACATAATTAATCTATGTTATTAAATCATCTCCTGCGCAGCTGCATATTAACGACTTCAGAAGGAGTTTTATACTACTCTTGAAATTTTATTTTTACTAGTTAATTACCACCCACTTATAGAAATGGGAGACTTTCCTTCTGAAATGTCGTTAACAATTTACATCAAGTATCAATTATATACTAAATAACGTTATGATTTCAATAGAAATTCGTAAGCTAATTTACATTGCATAGCTACACCTATTGATAAACAGCTCTCATCTATATCAAATAAACTTCCATGAGCCGGATTTATTATACCTTTTCCCTTGTTTCCACTCCCTAAGAAATAAAATAGAGATGGTTTTTCCATAGAGAAATAAGCAAAACTTTCCACACCCATAGTTGGCTGATCCATTTTATAAACATTTTTTTCTCCAATTAATTCTTTTGCCTTATCCTCAAACATATCCGAAAGTTCATCGTTATTATGAAGACATGGATAACTTTCCTCAATTACAATTTCACATTTTCCTCTCATGGCTTTAACTATACCTTCCACTATTTCAACTAACCTTTTCTTTATATATTCCCGGTGTTCATTCTTCATTGTCCTAATAATTCCTGATATTGTAACATCTTCTGGTATAATGTTTTGAGCTGTACCACCATGAATTGAACCTATAGTTATAACTGCAGGATCTGTAGGTGGAATTTCACGACTTACAATACTTTGAAGTGCAACTATAACATTACTAGCTATTACAATAGGATCAATAGTAACATGTGGACTTGCACCATGTCCGCCTTTACCTATTATTTTTATAGTAAATGGATTAGATGCTGCATACGCAATGCCTCTTTTTAAACCAACAGTTCCAGCTTTTAACCACTCTTCTACATGAAGACCAATAACAGCATCAACACTCGGATTATCAAGCACACCCTCTTTAATCATTAAAGGTGATCCACCAGTAGTTTCTTCTGCTGGCTCAAAAAACAATTTAACATTTCCCTTTAGTTCATTTCTCATGTTATTTAATATCCTAGCTGCACCTAAAAGTATAGTGGTATGAGCATCATGTCCGCAAGCATGCATTTTACCATTAATTTTAGATGCATAATCACACACTTTCTTATCCTGAAGAGGTAATGCATCCATATCTGCTCTTAAAGCAACCGTTTTTTCACCATTTCCTCTAATAATAGCACAGATTCCGGTTTGCGCTACCTCATAAAATTCAATCTCCTCTGCACTTAAAAAATCTTTTACCTTTTGGCTAGTTCTAAATAAATCAAACCCCAATTCTGGATTTTGATGTATATCGCGCCTCATCCCTATTAGCTCACTCTCAATATCTTTTGCCATATTTAAAAAATTCACCATAACCACCCCTTCACTTATACAACATTATCGTATTTTTTATTTTGTTTGAGCTACGTCACTAATATTTTCACAATATATTTCAATTACATCTCCATTATTTAATGGCTGATAATAATCAGCTTTATTACCATTAAGCTTTAATATTAGGTTTCCTTTTGAAATAGTCAAATCAAAATCTACATAATTAAAAATATCCACAAATATGTATTTATCTTTACCTTTAAGAATTATCATATTTTTGTTTACTTTAACATTCAAATTTTGTATTTCCTTATATTCATCTTTGTTATTTTCATTCTTATCATCTTTCTTTTCTACTGTAGTTTTTTTAGTAGCTTTGGGCACTTTATATATTCTGTCCCCTTCTTTTATAACATAATCCAAAAGCAATTTTTTATTATCTATCATAAAAGTAGAACCACTAGTATCGTCACCAAAATACTTTGCATATTCGCTAATAGTAGTAGGCGTTATTATTAAGACCTCATCATCTTCTTTAATAACCTCATTTATTAGAGTTTTCGTACCATTAATAAATGCTACAGGCTCAATATTACGAATTATATCTTCAAAATAAAAACTTATAGTTTGAATGTTTTTTACATAATCCATAATTTTAGGCTCGGCACTTTTTCCATCCACACTAAAACTAACGTCAATGATATCCCCTTCAACTACCTCAGAATCAATATTGCTAAGCAGGTTATTAATCTTAATTTTAGCGCTCGTAGCTAAGCTTCCAAATGCCACCCTTTTTATTCCATCAACTATAAATCTTATATTGCGTCCATTTTTACCAATTAACACCTTTGGGTTTATGCCTTCTTGCATCATCACATCCATAACAGTATGTTTATGTGCATTAAATAAACTTATTATCTTATCATTTATTGTTACATCAACGAAATCATTTCCTAATCTTTTAATTGATACTAATGCTATGCCTAAAACTGTAACTCCGGTACTTCCAAGGTCGACATCACATATACAGTCGACTACTGAATCACGCCCTTTAATAACAACACGATTAATTGGTAAGTTTAAGATTTTAACAATATTTTCTTTAATAAACGGTGTATGTGCTCCTCCTCCTACAAGAAATACTGCATTGGGGGCTTTCCCCCCATTTAATTCAATTATTCTATTTCCTATTTCCTCTGAAATTTTCATAACAATAGGACTTATTATTTTTAATACTTCCTCTGGATCTAAAATATTTTCAAACCCTAAAACATCTATGTATTGAATTTTTTCTTTTCCACTACATTCTTTTTTAATTTTCTCAGCAGTGTTAAAATCAACTAAAAACGCTTGTGCTATTATTTCAGTTACTTCATCCCCTGCCATTGGCACCATACCGTATGCACTTATACTATCCTTGCTACTAATAGCAATATCAGAGGTTCCTGCACCAATATCAACTAAAGCTAAGTTTAGAAGTCTGAGATTTTGTGGCACGGCAGCTTCCATTGCAGCTATAGGTTCAAGTGTTAAACTTACAACCTCAAGTGATACTTTATCCATGACTGCATAAAGGCTATCAACTACTGATCTTGGAAGAAATGTAGCAATTATCTCCACTGCAATTTTTTCTCCTTTGTGTGATTTTAAATTTGTGATTACATATCCATTTAAATAATAATTTTTCACACTATATCCTACACAGTAAAGCTTACCTTGAGATGACTTTGCCACTTCCTCTTCTGCCATTCTAACTGCAGTTAGTTCTAGACTTCTAATTGACTCCCTATCAATTTCTTTATCAATATCAACATCTATTTCAGACTTAACTTTCGTTGTCCTTAAAAAGCGCCCTGCAGCTGCAATCGCTACTCTAGTTAATTTAACATGCAAATTATCCTCTAATTCTTTTTTTACCTTCAATACTCCACTGGCTACCAATTGAATATCATGAATTTGGCCATCAATCATAGCTCTTTCTTCATGTTCAATATAACTTTCAGAAAGAACTTGGAATTTTTTGTCAGATATTATACCAACTGTTCCTATGATAGATCTTGTTCCTATATCTAAAGCAAATATCAGTTCCTCTGAATGTGAATTTGTGATTTTCATTTTTATACCTCTTTCTCACAAAATTATTTAAATGTTACTAATGTGAATTAAGCTCATATTCATAGAATATGAGCTTAATTTTAAAATATGAGCTTATTAAAATTATATAACATTATATAACAATATTCAATAAAACTACTGTATTAACTTCATTGCTCCAGAATTTTCTGACACATAAGGTAATTGCTTTATAATATTGTATATATATTCTGGTTTTATTTTATCATCTTTTATAATTTGCTCTAAAGTTAATTCATTATAGTACAGTAACTTGCACCAGACGTCTGAAAAATCTGCTTTTGTAATAAAAATTATATTTTCTTGATCCTTAACTGTAAATCCGTCAGTAAACCTTTCCATGATTTTCATATCTGAGTATTCCTCATCTGATAACATTAGCAGTACGTCGTCCCACATTTGTTTAAATGAAATCATTAATTCTCCTCCTTATAAGTAATTAAATGTTATGATACTTTCCATAGAGCTACCACATCCAATTATTGATGTTTATTACATTATATGTGTTATGTTTTCACGTTGCAACAATATATCTTATAAAATATTAATTTTAAATTAATATTTATAGTACAGTTTATTTATAATTTCATATAATTATTTTTTATGTTCCATTTTATCCCACCCCGCTATTGAGCCTGTCCTCTACATTCTTTTAATAAAACTCTTTATAATTTATCTATTTTGTGTTATAATACAGACGAGGTGATTATCATCGAAACTAAAACAATAGAAAAAATATCAGTTGCAAATTCAACTCATAAACTTAAAACTTCTGAGAAAAAAGATTTAATATCCACAAATTATTTAATATATGATTCTGCGCAGGAGTATCTTAACAACTATAAGGTTAATTAAAATAAGGAAACAGTCGTTAATCTAAATAACTACTTACCTTGATTATATATTTACTGCATTTATTAACATTAAATCGATAAAAGCTGTATTCTTTTTAGGGAATGCAGCTTTTATGCATAGATTTATTTACATCTTTTTAAGTTCTTTCCATGTAAACGTATTTCATAAAATATTTGTTTTATATTTCATTTTTTATATTGCGAAAATGTAGGACATACTGTATAGTGATAATTACAGACACAATATTGGATTTTTGGAGGCGTAAATATGAGAGTAAATGAAGTAATAATGTACGATAGGTCAGCTTTTTTGATATATGTCACTCAGCAAGAACATGATGATCCATCTTTTCAGACAACGCTAGATGGCTATAAAAAAATTTGCACGGATGTATCTGTTTTTATTAATGAAACTCTACCTATAGGTGAAATGTTAAAAAAATTCACTCAGCAATATCAGCATTAAAAACTAAGGACTATGCACCCTACTCGGTGAAAAGTCCTTTTTTATTTTTTACTCGCGAACTCTTTCTCTGTAATGTAGATTACCACTTCAACTTATGAAATGATTTTTTAATAATCAATTTCATTCTAAATGAATAGAATTTCTAAAATAGTCTATAATTTAAATATCCTTTTATTTTAATAATCCTGAATAGAATAAAAAATACTACACTTAGGAATTTGCCTTTATGTAGTTTTTTTTATTTTTACATGGATTGTCGAATGCTGTTAAATTAAAGAGTATTATGTTCTGATTGTCTGCTATTATGTTATAATAAATAGATAGATTATAACACTTTAAACAAAGGAGCATAAAATGAAAAAAATTGAATACCTCGAATTATGCAAAGGAATAGCAATATTAGGCGTATTCCTTGTCCATAGTACAATGCTATTTTCATTATTTAATATTACAAAACTACCCTTCTCTTTTGAAGAATTACTATATACTGGCCGATTGGGGGTTGCTATCTTTTTTATAATTAGTGGTTACACTATATTTAGAAGTCTTATGAATAAGACTGTTGGGAAAAATTTCTATATAAAATATGCTACAAGGAAATTTTTCAGATTAGCACCACCTTTTTATTGTGTATTATTAGTTGCATTTATTTTAAATCTTACACTATTGAAAAATGACCTTAACATAACATATACTAATATACTTATGCATTTTACTTTTCTATTTGGATTAGACAAACTTATGGTAAATAATATTTTACACATAGAATGGTTTCTATTCGATACTATAATATTTTCATTTCTTATTTTAATTCCATATAAATTTAAAAAACATTTAACATTAAAAATTTCATTTATCTTATTTATGATTACTTTAATTTTTGATTTATTGTATAGCTTAAGAATACATTTTTTATTTGTACATGAAATTATTGATTCAACAACTTATTCATGGCTATACTTTTCACCTATTAATTGGATTTTTACTTTTTCATCAGGGATATGTATGTATTACTTTTTTCAAAATAAAAATACTTCTAAAATAAAATTAATAAGCAAACACTCTAAAATGTCAGTGATTTGTATTGTTATATCTATTATAATAATCTCATATTTAAATCTACCTTTAGAAAACATTTCAGTTAGTTTGCTATTCATACTATTAATTTTTTCACTTCACTCAATTTGGTTTGTTAATGGAAAATTTAATTCATTCTTTAAATTTTTTAATAATAAACTCTTTAATAATCTAGGTAAAATTAGTTATTCATTTTATTTAGTACATTATCTTGTATTAATATGTATAAAGAAATACACCCCCACTGCCATATTTACTAGTAAATTATCTGTTAATTATTTTTTATTAGTTTTAATATCATTTGTATTAAGTTTAGCTTTTGCGTATTTTTTATATTACTTTGTAGAACGAAAAACAAAATCAGTAGAACACTTTGTCATGAAGAACCTAAATGTAAGTTAAATGGGTTCTTTTTTATGCTTTTTTATACTTACACTTTTGATATCAAGCGTTATTATAAAGCACACTAGTATCAAATCTTGTATACTCTATACCTTTCTTTTTCTGTGTCCATCCACAAATCATAGCAACCTCATCAATTTCCACATCTAATTCTCCAGTATCATTTTCTCTAAAGTATATCTTTTGCCTCTAATTCCACGTTCTAATCCCTCGTATATAAATTATTTTATACATAGTTCAAAAGAACGATCACCTTTATTATTGCTTAAGTCTCTCACAGAGTGAGTGTGTGGAGAAGTCGCCTAATCATAGAGAAATATAAAAATGATAAAATAAAATGTTTAATCGTTATACTTAATAAGGTTTATATGTTAAAATAAGTAAATAAACAAGAAATTAGATAGACGTGAATAAAGTTTACTTCATCTTAGGAAGAAACTTAGCGGGAAGGAACTTGTGAGAAGTTTATGAATAGTATATTTTGGATACTAGGTGTCATTTTGGTGATTACTATTATATTAATATCAAGGTACTCGCTACAATTAATACACAGTAGAAAGGAGATTAAAACTGAAAAAAATAATCAATTAAGTGAAGTTGTTCTTGATCTTTCTTATGAATTACCTCCTCCTATAGACACTAAGTTAAGTGTAATAGACAGTAAATACAAAATTATAGTAAATGGAGATATTAATAAAGACCTTGCTAAAAATAGATTTGAATATATAATTATTGTTCTAAAAGAATCTTCAAAAAATAAATTATTCAATAATATGAGTGAAGAATATTTTAATAATATAATTGATATGATGGACTCTGTAGACACACTCTTTGATGAAATAATCAGAGGGATTAAAGAAATCGATAATATTACAAATAAAACTTTAGAAGATTATATGAAAGATAAAGTTAAAGAATTTACTAACGTAACTAAATCGATGGAAGATGACTTTAAAAAGATTAATAAAAAAGAAATATAGTATTTACATAAGCAAAAAATAAAACAGACTGGCTAATAACACCAGTCCATTACTAGTTATATATATTTTTAATTAAAGGGGGACTCTAATTAAAAAATTCAATCAATAGCTACTTGCTATGTATTAACAATAACAATTCTATGTGTCATCGTAGTGACGGAATTAACAACGAATTGTAAACTTAGAGAGAACTACTCATATGACTTAATCCTTGCTATAGATCCACTTCTAATAAATAAGGTATTTCAGTGATAATATTTACCACCTATTTCAACTCAATGATTTTCCCTTCACTTACACTTTAGAAATCAAAGCGTTATTATAAAGCACACTAGTATCAAATTTACGTACAACATCACCTTCAAATTTAATTTCTAAGTCCTTATCATTAATGGAAATAACAGTTCCACTACCGAAACTTTTGTGCATCACGGCATCCCCTTCTTTAAAGGGTAAGTTCGCATCGTTACCACCAATAATATTGCACTCCTTTATAAACCTTGATGTCTCTTTCACTTTACCTTTAACACTTTTACTAATACATAACCATACATTATCTATAGCTCTTGTTATTCCTACATAAAATAGTCTTCGCTCTTCCTCTAAGTTATTTTCTATGCTATTAACATGAGGTATATTCTCTTCATTACAATTAATTATAAATACATTCTTAAACTCCATACCTTTAACGCCATGAATTGTGCTAAGGATTACAGCATCCTCTTCAACATTTTTCTTATGCTTACCTATTTCTTCTTTAACCTGTTCTACATGACCTAAAAAAGCTATTATATTGTTATATCCTTCTGCTGATTGTCTAAACTCGTCTATAATATCTTCCATCTCACCTAAGTCAATTTTAAATTTAGTACAATATTCCTTTATATAATCGTGATACCCTATACTTAACACTAAATTGTCTATTGCACTCGCTAATGAAATTTTGTTTAAATAATGTATATCTTTTTTTAGCTTATCTATCATCTTCATCTGAAATATAGGTATACCATCAATTTCCTTTAACATTTCAAAACAATCTTCGCGCACAATATTTCTTTTTATTTTATCCAAATTTAATCTACTTACATATCTAAATGGCTTATTAATTATTCTAAGAAAACTTTCTTTATCACTTAGATCAATGCTTAGTTTTAAATATGCTATTATATCTTTACATATAAAATGTTGAAAAAAATCATATTCCTTATCTAAAAGCATGAAAGGTATTCTTTTCTTAATAAAAACATCTATCAAGCTTCTACATTCTACATTTGTTCTATATAATATTGCATTGTCACTATAGCTTTTATCAGGGACTAATATATGTTTTTGAATAATACTACTAATTTCATCTGCTTGGGCATTCTCATTTACATTATTAAGTACAGTAATGCCACCATCTTGCTCCTTGAAAGCTACTATGTTTTTTTCATTTCTCATCTGATTATTCTTTATAGTATTCATGGATATTTCTACTATATTCTTTGGGCATCTGTAGTTAGTTGATAATTGTAATTTCCCTCCGCCCTCAAAATGCTGTGAAAACTTAACCATACATTCAGGGTTTGACCCTCTAAATCCATAGATACATTGATCCTCATCCCCTACAGCGAATATGGAGTTTTCCTCATTTAAGAGTTTTAATATCTCAACTTGCATAGAATCACAATCTTGAAATTCATCAACTAAGATATGTTTAAACAAAGATCTATACCCCTGAAGTATCTTGTAATTTTTTTTAAATAAATCTCTACAACCTATTTGCAAATCATCGAAATCAAATAAATTTCTTTCTTTCCTGTATTGCTCATAAATATTATACGCCGCTATAAATATTCCTTTATCAATACTAGGAGAAAACTTCTCTAAAGTATCATCACTTGTTTTAAATACTGAAATATTATTAATAACTTCCTTTACTTTTTCATCGCCTACCTCATCTAAGTATGACATTAATACATTTTTTATAAGTTTATATACCTCAAATGTATCTATTATTTTTATTTCACCATAATAATTTTTGAGTATTTTATAAAACAAACCGTGAAATGTTCCAAAAAACGGAACATTTCCCCTTCCATTAATAGCAATATACCTATTTTTCATATTAATGGCTGCAGCTCTTGTAAAAGTAATTACAATAATGTTTTTAGGGCTAATGTTTTGTTCATTTATTAGGTGAACAATTCTATTCACAATAACAACTGTTTTACCACTACCTGGTCCAGCTGTAACTAATAAATTTCTATTACTATAAAAAACTGCGTCCCTTTGTTCTTTACTTAATTTAGTACTTATTTTACTGTCTTTTATTCTATTACCTTCAATTTTATTATTCATGTTATATTTTATCTCCATTTTCATCCACCTACTTTAATTTATCATATATTGTCTTTATACCTAAAATACTAGTATAATAAGCCTAACAAAACATTAATATATAATTATGTTATAATTCTATTATATACTTTTATTAAATTTCAAAGGGGAAAAAACTATGATATACTCAAAAGATTTTAATGTGAGAAATGAAAGAAACTTAACAATGCTTGTAGACTTTTATGAATTAACTATGGCAAACGGTTATCTTGACAATAATGTTCAAGACAAAATTGCCTACTTTGATATGTTTTTTAGACGAATTCCAGATGGTGGCGGTTATTGCGTTATGGCTGGTGTACAACAATTGCTTGAATACCTTTCTAATTTGTCTTTTTCAAATGATGATATAGCCTACCTAGAGAGTAAGCATGATTTTTCAGATAAATTTATTGATTATTTAAAGAGTTTTAAATTTTCTTGTGATGTATGGGCAATACCTGAAGGTTACCCTGTATTCCCTGGTGAACCCTTAGTTACAGTTAAAGGACCTATTATACAGGCTCAATTTGTTGAGACAATGATCCTGCTTACAATAAATCATCAAACTTTAATTGCTACTAAAGCTAGTAGAATATGCAGAGCCGCAAAAGGTAGACCTGTAATGGAATTTGGTTCAAGACGTGCTCAAGGTTATGATGGTGCTATATACGGAGCTCGTGCTGCTGTTATTGGCGGCTGCGTTGGTACGGCCTGCACTATTGCCGAGGAAATGTTTGATATTCCAGCACTTGGAACTATGGCTCATAGTTGGGTACAACTTTTTGATACTGAATATGACGCCTTTAAAGCTTGGACTGTAACTTACCCTGATAACTGTGTACTTCTTATAGATACCTATAACGTACTACGCTCTGGTATATTAAATGCTATAAAGGTATTTGATGATGTGCTTAAACCTATGGGTAAAAGACCTAAAGGAATACGAATTGATAGTGGTGATATTACCTATTTAACTAAAAAAGTTAGAATAATTTTAGATGAAGCTGGATATGATGATGTAAAGATTACTGTTTCTAACTCACTAGATGAATATATTATTAGCGGAGTCCTCGAAAACGGAGCACAAATTGATAACTTCGGTGTTGGCGAAAGACTTATCACTGCAAGATCTGAACCAGTATTTGGTGGTGTTTATAAACTTGTTGCCGTTGAAAATGATGGAGAAATAATACCAAAAATTAAAATTAGTGAAAATGCAGAAAAAATTATTAATCCTGCTTTTAAAAAACTTTATAGAATTTTTGATAAAACAACTCATAAAGCCATTGCGGATTTCATTACCTTGCATGATGAGACATTTGATGAAAACAGACCCCTTGAAATATTTAATCCAACTTATACTTGGAAAAAGAAAAATCTTAAACATTACTATATTAAAGAGCTTATGGTTAAACTATTTGAAAATGGAAAACAAATTTATGAGTCTCCAACTGTTATGGAAATAAAAGCATTTTCTGAACAGGAAGTCTCTAAATTATGGACAGAAGTATTAAGATTTGATAATCCTCATGCATACTATGTAGATCTTTCTTGGAATTTATGGAACCTAAAACAAGGCTTATTAAATCATTATTCTGAGATTCTTGAGGAATAACATAAATATAGTTCTTACCTTATAGGTAAACGTTAGGAGGACTTATGGCACAACCATTAAAAATCAAGCTTTCAAAAATTGCTCTAGATGAGCTACTAGAAATGATAAAAATTGACGAAACATGTGATAGCGTAAGATTAGTATTCGACAGTGCTTGTTGCAAGGCTTCAAAAGTTGACATTTACCTAGATAATTTTAAAACAGGAGATATTAAAAATAATATTGATAATTTAAAAATATTATATGATGATACTCTTTTAGATAACATTTGCGAACTCACAATAGCCTATAGTGATTCTAGATTTTGGGTTAAAACGAAGCTTACAGTTGATAGTAAGCCTAGTTGCCCAAAACATGGTAGTGACTCTTGTGGTGGTTGCTCAGGACATTGCGGCTCGCATTAATTACTAAAACTACAATAAAAGCTAACCAAAGATTAAATTGGTTAGCTTTTTATTGTAGTTTTATTTTATTAAACATTAACTAATGGCCCCTCTGTTTGTGAAAACAAATTATTAGAGTTCCCAAAGATATCCTTGCACATAAGTTCTGGAAACCAAATTGAAATTTCACGTTCTGCACTGTCTGAGCTATCAGATGCATGAACTAAATTATTAGTTTTATCTATTGCAAATTTTCCTCTTATACTTCCAATTTCCGCTTTAACTGGATCCTTATCTCCATTAATTTTCCGGGTTACTTCAATAGCTTTTTCTCCCATTAATACCATTGCACATATTTTGCCTTCAGTAATATAATTTATTAATCTTTCAAAATATTCGCGTCCCTCATGTTCACAGTAATGTTTCCTTGCAATATCTTTTGTAGCCGTTATCATTTTAAGTGCTACAATTTCTAGCGATTTCTCCTCATACTGGTTAATAATTCTTCCAATTAATCCACGTTCAACTCCATCAGGTTTAATTAATATCAATGTTCTTTCCAATTCAACTCACTTCCCTGTTTAATATTTTAGGAAAACAAATCTCCCATTAGTTAATATTATGCACAATTACATAATATTAATACTATACGTATCGATTTTTACATAATGATTTCAATTGTGAATTTCTATCATCACTAAATATATCATACTCAGTAATGTTTTTGTTGATAAAGGGCTTAAATTCTTTTAATTCAACAAATGGACATTTCCCTCCATTATCTGCCCATTTATGTAAATCACACTCTTTAAAACACTCCACTTCTTCCTCCATAGTAGTTAAAAAAGGACACTCCAACATATCATCACTCCATTTCCATATTTTGTTACTAAATCAACATTATAACTTTAGTAACATTATAAGACACTTTGTCAATAAATTGAAGTGTTTTTTTAATATAAATTAAAAATAATTAAATATATCTATAATTCAGCCGAAATATCACTAATATCCAAACGTTTTACCTACTACAACCACCGTCATATCTGTTCTCGCAGGTCGTCTTTTAATTACAGAGTAAACTCTACATATTCTACTAGTTGCTTTACAATCCATGCAGACACCAGTTTTAGTACAGGGATTCGGTGTCTTTAATCTCATATTATTCATTGGCGACGCAACTTGCTTTAATCTTTCAAAAGCTGAAGCTTCGTTTTTACAAATTTTATTTACACCTACAACAATAATAACTTTTTTAGGCCCAAATGTCATTGCAGCAATTCTATTTCCTACACCATCAATATTAACAAGTTCACCATCCATTGTCACAGCATTAGAACTACATACAAAAACATCACTAAGGAGCTCGCCTCTCATAGTTTGCATTTTATCATCAGGAGATAATGTCGGATTACCATGATCTAGCACAAATCCTCCAATAGATGCTACCTTTTCTTGTATGCCGAGTTCTACTACAGTCATAGATCCCCCAAAGCCCACCTTATCTCCTTTATGTATATTATTCATTATAAATTTTGACGCCTCTTCACCTGTTTCAAAATACATTGCTGAAAAATCATTCTTTTTTAAACTTTCCACTACTTTAAGTCCTATAGTCTCATTATGCAAATCATAAATATTTCCCATTTTATTCCTCCTTTATCAATATGCTTATATAGTTAATTGCATAACCTTGTAGTCAAGTGACTTCAAGGCTTTACAATTATAT
>NZ_CALEVF010000377.1 GCF_937920395.1 uncultured Clostridium sp.
TTTCTCACCTGCACAAAACAAATTATCAAGACCTACGACCCTCATATTATTGGTTCTTGGGGCTACAGACAGATATCTTATGGAGTTTCCCTTCCCCCCCGCTATTGGGTCTATATATTTTGCTTTTTCAAGCCCTTTAATTTTTCTTAGCTTATCTAGTGGATAATATGAAGTCATAAGTTTTGCATCTGCTATGTGAACAGAACTGCAACATATAAAAAGGTTTTTGAGCCCTTGGAAATCCACAGCTCCATTATGAACTCCTTATTACCAGAGACTACAATAGCTCAGAAAATTTACAAATTAAGAATTAACGGTAATTATACGCGACGTAACTTTGCTGCAAAATGTAACATTGGCTATAGTTCTATATGTAAATATGAAATAGGTTTATCAACACCAAGCAAAAAAAATATATATAAAATCAGCAAAGCTCTTAATATTGATATAAATTATTTTTTATGTTGATAATACAAAATAGATATATTAATATCTATTTTGCATTACTTTTTTTAAATTTACTTAGAAATCCATATATTATATTCTTATCTTCCTCATAAGCATTTTCAATAATTTTAATTACTTCATCATTTGTATATTTTATAACTATATCATTATTGTATTTATTCTCAGTAAGCAACCAATCAATTGAGACTTTAAACGTTTTGGATAATTGTACAAGTACTTCTGCGGATGGACTTACTTCATTATTCTCAATTTTGCCTATGCTACTTCTTGCGACATTCATTGATTGTGAAAGCTCTTTTTGTGTTAAATTATTTGTTTTCCTCAAATATAATATTCTTTCTCCTAATGATTTCATAGAATATGCTCCTCAATTCTATTATTTTAGATTTTAGTATTGTTTATTCTATTATTATAGATTATACTATTATTATAGTTAATGATAATTACTGTTACCAATAATATTTTACTTTATGAAGACTTAATTAATTCAATACAATAAAACCCAATTTTATTTTACCATACCTATTCATAAATAAAAACCTTAAGATAAGATGATTACATTACAAAGTACAGTAACTCTGATACTAACGATATTTTATACAGGAAAGATGGTTGGTATTTATATGAGTAATAACATTATTATAGCTTTTCTTGAAAGGCTTAGTTATAACATTTGCCCCTTTCACAAAAATATTATTTAAGGAGATTGATAAAAATGGAAAAGATAAATATGAAAACTATAGCAAAGGATAATGGAATTAAAAAATTAGTAAATATTTTTAAAACTGTTATGGATAAAGAAGAAATTGCAAATATCTTAGCTGATAAAACTGTTACTAAAGGACTTGAAATAAACTCTGCTGTTCTGAAACATTTCTACGGAGAAGAGGAATCTTCACTTATTACAATTTCATGTATAAGTTTTGGCTTAGTTCACAACATGAAAGAAGATTTTTATATTGTAAAAAAAATTCTTGGTTATAATTATGTGATTAAATTATTACAAAAATCAACAAGGTTTATCAGTTTAATTAAGTAATAAGTAAAAGCTAATCTATAATCTACATTTATTCAATCTTATTAATATCAGGCTCCAGTGAATTTATGTGTAATAGTCACTGGAGCTATAGTTGCAAATGTTGCAACTATAATTTCTGCTTAAATAATAGGCTTTTAAATATCCATTTTTAGTTATATATTATGATCTTTAATGATTTATTTTTAAACTATATAAACAAATTCATATTTAATGCTTATCTCCTTATATAATTAATTTTAAGCACAAATCAAAGACCCCAGCTTGATTTTAGTTGATTTATAAGTGCCATTGCAGTACCGTCTCCACCAATTCTGTCTGGGTGGTAGGCCATAGCTAATGTGTTATAAAATTTCTTATAAAATACTTTATTTTCTTCAGTTATCATTGTTATTTCTCCTAATATATTTTCATTTTTATAATTATCGTATTGTCTATACTTTTCTTCCTGTATTCTTTCTTTCTCTTCTTTAGCTTTCTTTTCTTTATTTAATCTACTATCCTCTAATATTACTTGTTTTTTAAAACGAATCCATAATTTTTCATCAATATTTTCTAATAACTTTAGTATATTTTTATTATTATCTAATTCGAATTTAAATTTGTCTTCTCCTAAACTATTTTTCATCGTGATTTCCCCAATTATTTTAAAATTTATAAATATATATAATATGTCTCCTGTATAAGAATATACTTTATCTAGGATTGCAAGTGTGAATACATCAAAATCTTTCTGTATTTGTTTATTTGTAAATTTAGCAGAGCTCATAATTTCTTCAAAATTCGACTTTTGTATCTCTAATTTTTCCTGTTCTATTTCCTTTATAAATTGTTCTACCAATAGCAAATGACTAAGGTCTATCTTGTAGTAGTTAAATAGTTTTGTAACATCTTCCAAATTACTTTTTGTGTCTACTTTATAATATGCTAAAGTCTCTCTATTTTTAAATACACATAACATCTCTGTTCCATCTCTATATCCTTTACAAACCGTTATATTTTCCCACACAAAACTATTTTCCTTCTTCTCTTCTGCATACCCCAATCTGACTATTTCGTTATCCTCCCACGCGAACTCAAGAACATTTTCATAAGACATTTCTGTATCTATAATTGCTAAATAAGTTTTGTCTTTATTTGTGTTATATTTATAATAGCTGTTACATACATTATTTTTATAATTCTCTTTGTCAGTTCCATCATGCATATACTTAAAATTTATATCTAATTCTATGTTATAGTCTTTTATCGTTTCTATTAGTTCAGTTTCTGTAATTTCTCCTATAGCGTACAACTGTGCTAATATTCCACCTCTATCATCACAAACTACATCATTGATAGACTCTATACTTGTATAGAAATCGCCAGTTCTGATTCTTATTTCTTCAATTAAATCATCCGCCTTCTTAATTACTTTTTCTGTATTAGTTTTTATATTATTTATTTGATCTTTAATAACATTTAAATTTTTATTCTTATTTCTTATTTCCTCACAATTTGGTGTAATAATTGTTTCTGTTTTCTTAGCTTCAATAGTTTTAATTTTTTGAGCTACATTCTTTTGGGCTTTTTTAGTATAATTCACTTCTTTAATTCTTTTAATTAATTGTCGATTTGTCCATGTTTCTATTTTATTAGATAATATAAATTTTTCTCTTTCAGTTTTTGGTAATCCTAATAAAATATATAACTTTTCTGTTCCTAAACACGAAAGCAACTTCGTATTTTCAAATTCAGTGGCAATTTTAATAAATTTTTGCGCCGTTCTAACGCTAACCTCAACTTTTTCTTCCAAATATGGAATCCATTCTCCATGTTTAAGTGATTGTTTAACTTGTTTTAGTTTTGCTCCTAATAAAATACTGTTTTCCACCATATTTATCTTTAACTTCAATATCTCAGCTGTTATAGTTTCCAATTCACATTCCTCTACTTTATTAAAAAAATTTTCTTGATTTATACCCTTCATAATAATAATCCTCCTGATTTTTAGTTTCTTCTTTACTTTTGCACCATAGCCTTTGTATTTGTTCGTTAGCAATTTATAGTAACAAGCACCTTTGGGAAAGAATTCAAATTTGTTATTCTTAATAAGTTTTATTCCTAGCTTTATTTTCACCCCTCACATATAGATAGAGATATTATATAAAAAATATAAAAAATTTGAAAAATAATTTTTGATTATAATTTTCCCATTGCAAAGATGTTGAAAAAAGTTTCTATATAAATTAAAAGAGCTTGAAAATAGAGCAAAACTTTTAATGAAAAGACTTGAAATGTAATTAGAAAGATTAAGGCATAAAAAATTGATATTTGAATCTTAATATAAAATGTTGATGAAAAAAATTTAAAATCTATCATAATGTAGATGGCATTTACGGTTATAGCAGAATGACAATGAACTTGAATCGAAAGTTGAGTCTTGCGTAGTCAAACGACATTCCTTACGTAGATGTACCCTCTAAAGTATTCTCATAACTAGTTTGTCAATCAGTAATATTCTGTAAAATTTTCATGTTTAAGTTATCTTTAATATATAACTATTTAAAGAAATTTTAATTTTGGGATAAATTATTTTGATTGTATTACTTAATAATAGGAATTATAAAAAAATGACACTAAATTAGCATTAACTCGTTCTATAAATAATCTAATATAAAAGATAGTAAATCACCTTATTACTTTTATGATGCTTAAGTAATTCTATTGAATTTTATTATTAGAAATGGATATAGGATTAGCATGTTATAGTACTCCGGCATATTGCATTTAAACAACTGTAGTATTGAGTAATGTAGTATTGAGTAATGTAGAATTGATTATTTATATATCTAAAGTAGCTTACAAGTAAAATGTCATAGCCTATTTATTGTAAAACAGCTATTGCTGAATTTGAATATCAAACAAGCATAAAATTCTATCACTTAAAATAAAAATGTCTATATATGATTCTAATGGCTACCATTGAATATCTTACTAAACAACAATTTCTGCTTTTGGTGATCTTTTCTGCTAGACATTTTAACTTTTGATTCTTCAAGTATTTCATCTATGTTATTAAAATGCTCTTCAAAAATTTTATATCTTGTGGTTGTCTTAATTGCAGCATCTGACTATTCTTATTAAGTTCTTGCTCTTATTTTAATAGTAAATATTAAAATTTAGATACAAAAATTAAAAAAGATTACTATCATAAATCAAATAGTGATCTTTAAAAAACATTTAATAAATAGGTTATAAAGTAATCAATCAATAACATTATCTTAAACAAGTTTTCACTCAATATTCAAGAAATATATTATCTTACTTTATCCCAAAAGCATATCATAAAATTATAATTAGAATAATGATTTCTTAAGTGATTATTTATATTTTAGCCATGTATTAACCTTCTTCTTATAAACTTATTATAAGCATTAGCACTCAGTGTAAGTGAGTTATTTCCATACTGAATTTATTGAGCTTGCTTTTCATTTACGGAAAGTCTTTAAATTGTAATATGAATGCGCAACTGATTATTATCTCTCTTAAACGTGAGTGCTTAACGAAAAAACACTATATGCAAAGTATATAGTGTTGGCATAACTATATTTTAGTTATAAATTGTGAATATAAATAGTATAGCTTTGTGTATATATACACAAAGCTATACTATTTATATGAAAAACACAAAGACACAGAAGGGTTTCCGATTGCCTTTGCATTTAAATATATACCCTAAAATTTATTAAATATGCCTCTAACAAACTTTCTATTATCTAAAATACATTAAATTTCATGTAAGATAACACTTTGAATTGAACCCCAAAAGTTGAACAAAATACTCAAACAAAATATTTGATGTATGGAACCAGTAGGTTAATGTACCTGCTGGTCCTTTTACGCTACTGATTTTCTATATTTAACTGGACTTAACCAATTCAAATTTTGTTTAATTCTATCATTGTTATAGTATTTGATATAATCGATTAATTCCATCTTTATCTCTTCCATTGATGTAAATTCCCTTATATACAGAAGCTCAGTTTTTAAAATGCTAAAAAAGTTTTCTACTACTGCATTATCATGACAGGTTGCTTTACGTGACATAC
>NZ_CALEVF010000378.1 GCF_937920395.1 uncultured Clostridium sp.
AAAGTGAATTCCTCGGAATTCACTTTTGTATTTATAAAAGAAAAAAGAGCCATCTTACAATAGAAATTATTTTCTATTGTGAGACAGCCCCTTATCTTTTTTTCGCTGCAATAACCATGTATACAGTTCTGGATTATTATAAGTTTCTGTCCATGAATCATGGTACGCATCTGGATACACAGTGTATTTTACTGATCCCTCATTAGCTACTATCGCATTAACTATATTTTTACTTTCAGACAAAGAAACTACATCATCATTTGCACCATGAAAAGCCCAAACTGGCATCTTGTTTAACGCCCCAGCATACCATGCCATACCTCCACCACAAATAGGAGCTATTGCTGCAAACTTATCCGGACATGCCATTGAAAGTGCCCATGTACCATATCCACCCATACTTATACCTGTAAGATAAGTTTTGGATTCATCTACATTATAAGCTTTTATGATTTCCTCAAGAAATGCCTTAGGCTTTCAATACAAAATAACCAGGCGGTATTATCTGGGCATAGAGGAGAAACTGTTATAAATGGAAAGTCCTCTTTTTCCTCTAAGATTTTAGGTAATCCATTTATTTTAATATTGTCAATACTTCCACCTCTTTCTCCAGCACCATGAAGAAATAATATCAAAGGCCACTTTTCATCTTTTTTACTTTTATAATCCTTAGGTAATTATAAAAGGTATTTAAAGTTTAATTGTTTTGTAACTTCAGTGTTAATTAAGCACTCATATTGATTCATTATTAAACTCCTTTAAAATATTAATTTATTTTTTGTTTATCTTATAATTTATTGAATCATCCACTCTTAGATATAAATATTTTTTTCTATATTCTGCAGTAAATATTCATGTTTGAATCTTGAACATATAACTGAAATAAGGTAAATTAGTAAACGTTTATAATAGTAAATAATGTTATGTTGATTTATTTACCATGTCCAATCCCCTTCATTCTTTAATATTCTATAAGTAGTTGAATTATAATCTAAAAATAGCAATAGAATGCTTTGAGAACCTATAAGAAAAGTCTTTCCCTTTAATGTTAAAATCCTTTTGCCTAGGCACCATTAGCTTCTGAGCTTCAAAACTATTCTCATCGTAAGGATTGTAACTGGACATCTCAAAAATAGTTCCTGTTAAAACGCCATTATCAGTTCCTTTTAATACCAATTGAGCCGTTACGAATTTTTCTTGTACATTAACTACATTAATAATAATATAATATCACCTGTATAATTTTCCATGCTAGCTTAGTAATAATGTGGTTCTATTACCGGTAGTTTATCTTCAGTTCATTGATTATTTTCTCATCAATAAAGGTACGAATATTTCTTCCGCAAACCTCTAACTTAAGCTTGTATTCCCTACCCGTAACTACAGCAAATAGACTTTGTGTCAAACAATAGTTGTACTATTTACACTAGCACACACAGCAGAGTCTTGATTCTGATAACCTCCAACCTCCCAAACTAAATGATTATCTTTTGCTTTCACATTCAAATGATCTATTTTGAATCAGTTCTGAATAAAGTCCACCGTCAGCCGCATGACTTAAATCTTCGAAAAATATACCAAATAAATCACCAAGTGGTAAGCCTTTTTCTTTTATATCTACATTTAATACTATTTGGGGATTCATTGGCTAACTCAGCCCATCGTATAATGTAATTGTAATCATTAATAATAAATAAGTCATAATAACTACGAATGTTATAACTAATCTCTTATCTAATAGTTGCAACCCATATTTTATTTATTTCTATCTAAATTCTGAATATTGTCAAATGTCAATATTGGATACTTCAAACTATTTCAGGTTGAACTTTAAGAAACTTGTTTTAAAAATTTATAATACAATTCTCTTAATTTTCCTTTGTTCTTATTCATAAAAATGCTTTTTCCAAATCACCGGACCTATAACCAATATTTTTTTTGTGAATATATTGGTTTAATGGCTCGTTTCATATTGTTAGACTTTCTATTCCTTTTGTAAAGAAAATATTTTCGAATATACCAAGATGTACTAAATGCTAATCGTATGAACCCGTTAATAT
>NZ_CALEVF010000379.1 GCF_937920395.1 uncultured Clostridium sp.
TTTATATGCCTAATACTTCTCGGCAGTATTGAACACTCTTCCTTACAATGTAATCTTCCTTAGCTAAGGTAGCTCCCTCAGTAGCTTCCTTTTTAACTGGTATTTCTAGCATAATTCTATCAAGATGACATTCTTCTAAAAGAATTTTTAAAACTGCCTTTAAATCTATCTTACCTTCTCCAAAGGGAACTGCAAATGTTTGAAAACCCCAATTTTCCATTTTGGAATTGTAGTCTTTAAAATGAGTGTTAACTATGTAAGGTGCAAGTTTTCTCACTGAATCAACTGGGTTTTCTAAGTGAATCATAAAATTACCTAGGTCAACACATACTCCAACATAAGGACTGTTTACGGTTTTTATAAGCGCTAATAATTCATCAGTTTTTAGGTCGCAGTGGTTTTCTATTGCTATTTTAATATTATATTCTTCTGCTTTGGACTTAACTATATTTAATACTCTTATAGCTTCTTTAACCTCCATTTCCGGATTAATATTTTTATCAGAGGGATCAAAGCCTATATAGGTTCTTAATATTGAAGAACCAAATTTTTTCGCTATTTCTAATTGGGCAATAAGATGCTCTTCACTAACACCAGTTGTTCCATATTCTATATAAAATCCATATTCCTCACACCGTTCTTTTATTTTATTTAAATATGAATCTTCAAAACTCTCTAAATGCATTGCATCTATTTGAATACCATCTAAACCCATATCCTTACATTTGTCTAGAAAATCAAAGAAGTTAATCTTTTTTGAAGGTTTAAATACGTCGTGTGCACCAAAAGCTAGATGATAGCTATAACTAAATAATCCAAGTTTTATATTTTTTGTATTTGTCATTTTTATCCCCCTAAATACCATTTTTTTAAGTATAAAACATATTCGAAACATTGTCAATATGTGAATATGTTTCGAAACATTGACATAGATGTGTGTACTGTCTATAATGGTATTAAAAATAATATTATAGGTGATATAATGGATAAAAAGCTTACTATGCAGGATTTAGCAAATATATTAAAAGTTTCGAAATCAACAATTTCAAAAGCACTTAATAATAGAGATGATTTGAGCAAAAGCCTAAAAAGAAAAATTCAATCCTCGGCAAAAGAATTAGGTTATGAATTGAAAAGTAGCATCAATAAAAAAGAGAAAAAGAATAAATATACTATAGGAATCATAACTGCTGAAAGATATTTTGGTGAAGCTGATTATTATTATTCCGAATTATACAAAAGGACTAGTAACAAGTTTAATTCTAATGATATTACAACAATGCTATATGTATTAGATAGAAAAGAAGAAAAGGTATGCAATATTCCGCTAATGTATACTCAAAATAAAATTGATGGGATTATTCTTTTAGGACAACTAAATTTTAAGTACGTAATAATGATTAAAGAGCTTAAAATACCATTGATTTTACTAGATTTTTATTCTAATAATCTTAGTATTGATTCTATATCGCCAAATGATTATTATAACTCTTATACAATAACAAATGAACTTATTTCTCTAGGACATAAGAAAATTGTGTATTGTGGGAACACAAAAATCACTAGTGGCATGCAGGATAGATTTTTGGGATACTATAAAGCTTTAATTGAGAACAATATTAATATTAATTATGATTGGATTATTGAAGATAGAAATGATGATAATATTGAAATTGATATAAGGTTACCTGCTGTTATTCCAACGGCATTTGTTTGTGTATGTGATAAGACAGCTAGGAGACTTATAAATATTTTAGAAGAAAAGGGCATATTGGTTCCACGGGATGTATCGGTTGTATCTTTTGACAATAATTTACATAGCACTATAATTCACCCATACATAACCACAATTGATGTGGACAAGGAATCATTAATCCAAATGACCGTAGATACCATGTTAAAAAAGTTAAACGATAGTAATTATAATGCAGGAAAAAAATTCATTAATGGATTTTTAGTTCTAAAAGAGTCTCATAAAAATATTATTTGAGGATTAAACTAATGATTAAATATTATGTGATAACTAAAAAGGCAGATGTTTAAATAAAAAACTAAAATATGGATTAATGTATTCTCATAGCAATAGAAGAATACATTAATTTTGAAAATTACATTCGCAAGTTATTTGGAATAGCTAAAAGCGATTTAAAAAACAACATATCAATATAATTGGAATGAGAAATAAAAAAATTAAAAGAGGAAGGGGATTGAAAATGTCATATTTAATTGGAATTGATATTGGTGGAACTAATTTAAGATCAGCAGTTATTTCAAAAGAAGGAGAAATTATAGATAGCTTTATAGTTGAAAATGAAGTATCTAAGGGTGCACTTTATAATTTAAATAAAATAGTCCATCAAATAATAGTAGAATGGAGCAATTATGAGATTGAAAAGGTAGGAGTAGGGGTACCAGGTCCATTAGATATAAAGAATGGTAAAATACTTAATCCGCCAAATTTAAAAGGATGGGAAAATTTCAATATAAAACAATATTTAAGTAAAATGTTAAAATTGCCAATTAAAGTTAATAATGATGCAAATGTTGCAGGTTTTGCAGAAGCATTGGTAGGAAGTGCTAAAGGTTGTGAGTCGGTATTCTATATAACAGTTTCTACTGGGGTTGGTGGAGC
>NZ_CALEVF010000380.1 GCF_937920395.1 uncultured Clostridium sp.
CTATATCCTAAAGGCACAGTTAATTCAATGGCTAATGATTCTGGACGAGAGTGGTAATATTCTTTTGAAATTTAAATTTTATAACATATGATCCTAATTAGCTACAACCGACGTACGGGTAACAATAGGATTCATTTGTCTGTAATTACTATAAGACTAAGAGTCTACTATAAAGTAATAGATAGTTTTCATTACAGTTAAACTGATTACATTTGTGTTACTTTCAGAATATAGATATATCCTGAAAGCAAGTACCCCCATATCATTAGATATGGGGGTGTTTTTAAGAAATATACAAATATTTAAATTTAACTACAATATGAGGAATTTTCATTTGATTTCTCTACATTTAACTTTCTTAGTAATATGTGTTAATATTACATTGTACATATAAATAAATTAAGGTGGCGGTGAATATGAAAAAAATAAAAGTTTTAGTTCCATTAGATGGTACAGAAAGAAGCATGCACTCTATTAAATTTTTAAAAGGTTTTTTTAATAAGGAGGATATTTCTGTTACATTAATGAATGTAATGGAGATAATTTTAACTGACGATATGATGATTCCAATGCCGATTCCAAACGAATTTGACTATTTAACAAATGATAGCAAATTAATTTTAGATAAAGCAATAAAGGAACTAGAAGGATATGAAGTTGAGGAATTTTCAATTTTGGGATATGCTGGAGATGAAATATTAAAAAAATCAGAAAAAGAAAGTTATGACGTAATAGTAATGACAAAGTGTAGTAAAAAAGGTTTATATAGAATAATTGGTTCTGTAACAAGTAAAGTTGTTAGAAATTCTAAAGTATCTGTAATCGTTATTCCAGATTAGTAGTTACTAGCCAAAGTTAGTTTAATATATCAAGAATAAAAACGCTTATATATTATCTATAATCCTATTGTTTAGTAAAATAAAAAGCAGACTTGTGCAAAAATATAACTTTGTCCAAGTGTGCTTTTTATTTTGTTACGTATTTAAACTATTTTAACAGTTGCACTTCTTCTAGTGTTGGTAAAGAAGCTATAGCTCCTAGTTTAGTACATGTAATAGCTCCAACTTTATTACTAAAAAGTATTATGTCTTTTATAATATTAGAATTATCTATGAATGATTTTGGATTTTTCAACTGTGATAATTTATAAAGAAACGCACCTACAAATGCATCACCAGCTCCTGTTGAATCAATACATTTAATTTTTATGCTATTGATTATGCTACTTCCTTCATTTGTAGAAATTAATGTACCTGCATCTCCAAGTGTAACGGCTACAACTTTTGCACCTAAGCTATGAAACAACTTAACACCTTCATCTAAATTCTCTTTACCTGAAATTATTCTTATTTCTTCATCGCTTACTTTTACAAAATCTGAATATTTGAGACATTATTTTGATATTTCTACAAAGTCACTTAATCTATTTTTCCACAAATCTATTCTGTAATTAGGATCAAAAGAAATAAAAACATTATTTTTGAAAGCTAGCTCCATAGCTTTTAAATAAGTTTCTTTTGAAGACCCGCCTAAAAGTGCAGTCGCAGAACCAAAATGTATTATTTTAAAAGCTTTTAGCTTATCACCATCTAGCTCATCTAAAGTTAATAATTCATCTGCACCTCTATTAAAAATAAAATCTCTTTCTCCATCCTCATTTAACGATACAAACGCTAAAGTAGTTTTAGAATTTTTATCAAGTATAAGCATAGATGTATCTACTCCGGCGTCCTCTAATGTTTCTTTCAAGAACATACCAAAGTTATCATTACCAACTTTCCCTGCAAAATAAGCTTGGCCTCCTAACTTTGATATAGCTGCTGATACGTTCGCTGGTGCACCCCCTGCTTTTTTTACAAAATTTTCTCCTTTAGTTAATCCACTATTAATATCTGAACAAATAAAATCAATTAACAATTCACCAATACATAGTATTTTATTCAAAATACGCCTCCTAAATCCAATTATTATTCATTGGTTTTATTATAATTTAAGCCCTTAAAGATACACTTTCTTCGTTTTCAAGCACATTTTCATCTTCAGTTTGGTTTTTAACAATATTATTCACAAACTTTTCTCCATATGGAAGACAAAATTGTATGAATGGACCTATTAATAATGCAGATATTATTGTACCTATTCCCAATACTCCACCGAGTGCAAATCCCATTATTAAAAAACTAGCGTCTAATCCCATACGAATCCAACGATATTCTAAATTAGTTTTATCTTTTATGATAAATGGAATAATATCATTTGGTGCAACACCCAGTTCACTTGCCTTAAGTATAGAAAAGCCAATTGCAATTAAAGCACAACCAATTACAACTAAAAGTATTTTTATACCAATATTTAAAGATGTTATTGGCAAAAATGAAACAGCCTTTACTCCAAGGTCAATAATGGGCCCTACTCCAATAACACATATAATTGTTCCTATCTTAATACGACGTCTTTCAGCTAGAAGTATTATACAAAATAATACGAATAAAATAATCATATTAGCATTTCCGGGTGTTTTATTTAATAAAAAGGCTAATCCTTGAGTGAATAAAGTAAAGGGATCAGACCCTATATTAGTTTTTAAAAACAAAGCGACTCCAATCTGTATAATACTCATTCCTACAAAAAATATAATTAGTCTTTTAATTAGATTTATTTTCTTGGTCATATCTTCCATCCCTTTTTTATAATATTTCAGAAACCAAGGTTTATATATGTTCGTTTGCGTTCGTTTTCATTTCATTTGATTTCGATTATTTCTAGTTTACTATACTTTGGTAAACGGTGTCAACCATTTAACCCATTAAATATTGTGTATATTACAATTATATACAAAACATTATCTGTGACACCTCTAAAAATTAACAGTAAAAAAATCACCAATATCCTATAATATTAGTGATTTTTTTTTATGAAATGTACTTAACATAGGCAGGTACTATTTTGTTTTAGCATTAACAATGATATTACACAATTCTATATATGAAATACCATTTGCTAAAGCTTCCTTAGGAATTAGGCTTGTAGGGGTCATTCCTGGAAGTGTATTAGCTTCGAGACATATAAATTCTTCTTTCTCATCTAAAATAAAATCAATTCTAGAGTATGTTCCAAGTCTTAAAGTTTCATTTATTTTTAATGCTAGAGTTTGAATTCTCAATGTTTCATATTGAGAAAGATTTGCAGGGCATATATCCTGAGTCAAGCCTGCTTGGTATTTATTTTTATAATCATAAAATCCTTCTTTAGGTATTATTTCAATAACAGGTAACGCTTTTCCTTGTAATAAACCTACAGAAAACTCTCTACCCACTACCATTTTTTCAATAAGTAGACTTGATTCAATTTTATTAGCTATATTAATTGCTGTTTTAAGCTCCTCAATATTATTAACAATTGATACACCTATACTTGACCCAGCACTACAAGGTTTTACTACACAAGGGATACCGATTGTTTTTACTATATATTCTATTGACAGTTGATTTTTATTAATAGTTAACCATTTAGCTGTAGGAATACCTGCTTGTTGTAACAGTTTCTTTGTTAGATCCTTATCCATTGCAAGTAGGCTTCCAATGTAGCCAGTTCCAGTATATTTAATTCCCATTGAATCAAAACTTGCCTGTATTTGACCGTTTTCACCCATTGAACCATGTAGCGCTATAAAAACAACATCAGCAAACATGCAAAGAGATAGTACGTTTTTCCCTATAAGAGAGTCACCATTGTTGCTTTTTCTCTTTATTTCATTTAAATCAGGCTCAATACCTTTAACTTTATAATAATATGGTTTTCCAGTAATGTTATCTTTAAATAAACTTTCAAATTCACTTTCATTTGTTTTTAAACCTTCATATACATCTAATAATAATACATGGTGACCAGCTTCTCTAAGAGCATTAGCAATTTGACTTCCAGAAGATAATGAAACATCTCTTTCTGGACTTAATCCCCCTGCAAGTACAACTATTTTCATAATTTCACTGTTCTTTTGAATCCAATATCTAGGTTATCACATTCATTAAGAATTAAAGCTTGTGCCACAATTACATCTTGCCCATTAAAAGTACATGAAGGAGCTTCATATAATTTATAACCTTCATCAAGTAATTCAGAAATTCTCTTACAAAAAGTTGCATCATCTTTTCCAGTAATTAATCGGTATTTAAGTTTGTTTTCCATAGATTATCTTTAGTGAGAGAGTGTACTATAAGTATACAAACCCACTAAATATTCACTTCCCTTCCTATTTTGAATTAACATAAGTTATTATTTCGTCTATATTCTTTCTCAGTGTAAAATCTATAGGCTTGTCATACATGGCTAACATACCCTTGGCTTCAGGTGTTAATTCTTTTTTCATCTTAATCTTCCACTTTAGTAATGTCATAAGTGCTTTATCAAAAGGATTAATTTTACTATAATCAAAACCACCTCTTAAATAAAAAAACTGTAGATGTTTTTGTTCCTGTAAAGTAAAATTTTTATCTTTTACTTCACGAATTACTTCATCACTTGAGGGTGAAGCTCCAGTTGCGAAAACAACAACTTTTTTGCCTTTAATTTTATCAAGATTTTTTGTTATATATTTTACTCCAATGATACCACCAGCATATAAACTACCACCATAAATTACGGTGTCATAGTCGGTAACTATATTTATATCAACCTTAGAAACATCAAAAATATCCGCTGATAATGCTTCACCAATCCACTCTGCATATTTTTTTGTAAAACCTGTTTTTGATTTGTATATTACTATAGTCTTCATTATTTTCACCTCTTATAATATATATTTACAAAACTATTAATATAAGTAGAGCCTTTAAATTTTGATCGTTACGTAACCCATTAATAATATCTGTACTATATTTTTATAATATGTTACCTTTACATAATTCTACAAACATTCATAAATTTCCTTTATATTCGCAAAATGAATATAAATATTTTATCTATTATTATAAAATATAAAACAAACTTTGTAAAAAATATGTAGATATAAGTTTGAGCATATGCTAATATATGCTATATAAACTATAGATAGAATTGATTATAACTATATAACTTAATTTTGGGAGTGATATAAAATGGAAAATCTTGTTGTGAGAGAACTAATAGATGAAGATGCTTTGGCATTATTAAAGATGAATATTGATAATAAAGAATACTTTGAGAAATGGGCACCAATAAAACTAGCTGACTCTTATTACTCTTTAGATGGACAATTAGAGAGCATAAGGAGTGCTCATAAAAAAATAGAAAATGATGAAAGCTATTCATATGGGATTTTTTTAGAAAAAAGTAATATACCTATAGGTTACCTAGCTTTCGCTTTTGTACAAAGAGGTGCACTTCAATCGGCTATGATAGGTTACAATATATCAGAAAAATATACTGGAAAAGGCTATGCTACAAAAGCGGTTTTACTTTCTTTAGAGATAGCATTTAAGACACTACATCTTCATAGAATTACGGCAGGTGTAGAACCAGAAAATATAGGTTCCTTAAGAGTTTTAGAAAAAGCTGGTTTTTCAAGAGAAGGTTATTCCCCAAAAGTTTTAAAAGTTAATGAGCAGTGGCGAGATATTATAAATATGGCTGTTTTAGAAGAGGATATGTAGCATGTGTTTAAAATGCTACATATTTTCTTCATCAAAACATCAGAAAGAAATATATTCAATTTAGCTTTCCATATAATATATTATTTTTTTATTCCGTGAATAAAGTAATGCCAGCTACTTGTATCATTAAAAATATCTTGTATATGCCTAATTTTAATTAATGTGAAATCTTTTAATAAATCTCTAACACTATCTAAATCAGAATAATAATGTGGAATATTTAGTTCAGGTTCTTCAGTTTTTATAATAGTATTTTCATCAATCCTTGGACAATCATTTTTTGTAAATGATGGACTGTTTTTTGAGCATAATGTAATAAAAAACTCCCCGTTACTTTTTAATACTCTGTTAATTTCATTTATAATAACTTTAATTCCTTTGGTATCGGTATGAGATATTACATGATAAGCTAATAAACAATCAAACATGCTTGATTTAAATGGTAATTTATTAATGTCCCCTATACTTGTTTTAATATTTAATCCTAATTCTCTAGCTTTCTTATCTAAAGCATCTATTCCATATCGTGATAAATCAAAACTATAAGTATTAAAACCATTCTGGGCGAATAAAATAGAATGCCTTCCAAGTCCACAACCGAGGTCCAGAAAACATCCGAAATTCTTTTTTTTCCACCTATCTACATAATAATAAACATCTTCACTTGGTTCATTCCAAAAATCATCTGTTACCTTTTCCCAATCCCATTCTTTAGATTTAGTCATTACTTCCCTCCACAACTCATCTTTGATATATTACAATTTATACCTATATTTGCCTAATTTTATAATAATATAAACATATTATACTATTAACAATTAGGAATAGCCACAAAGTAAAAGTAATACAATTGGTATTGCTTATTTTTGTTATGTTTTATTTACAAAAAAATAAATAAGCCTGTATATAAGCAGGCTCGTTCAATAATTCAAATTATATTAAAGGGGGTCTTTAATATAATTTATTATATCATTTCATTGTTATGATTTTGTACCTAAACTAACAATATTTTGTAAACTTTTACATTGCTCAAAATAAATAAAGATTTTTTATCTTATACTCTAAAAAGTAAATTAATGTAAGACTTTACTGCTATATTCAACTTTATCTTACTTAAATTCAGTTATAATACTTTTTACTGTACTATTATAATTAGCGCTATCTACAAGTTCACTATCTCTATTTAGCTTTATATGCAGTTCTTTTCCATTAGTAAATGTAATGGTACCCTCTGATGCACTTATATCTATATTTGCAACTTGTACGCCAGATTCAATTTGATATACATTGTCTGAAATTGCATCTCTCTTTTGCGTGGATACTGAAATATATCTGTCTTCACCGATTTTTCCTTCTACTAATAAATAAATTATTCCTAGTTCACATTTAACTGCAACATAATTTTCATTATTAACATATACCTCCAAACAATTGCCTAATCCGTATATTTCCCATTCTTTTAGGTTGTGTTTATGTATCGTAACAATTTTATCACTTGAATATAATTTTCTTGTTAAGCTGTGATTAAATAGGTACTTAAATATAACTATTTCTTTTGAGGATAAATCCCTACTTATCATTTCTTTTATATTCGCAAGTTCCTTTGTTAAGTCTTCATTAGATGAAATGTCGACTTTAAATTCTGCTTTAGTTTCTGTCGGATATTTCCCTTTGCATTGTTTAATATGATTGTCAACCATATTTTCTAATAAAGCATTTAAAGCACCATTAAAATCGTTTTTTAATAATATCATTTCCATTTTATAATACCCCTTTATAATTTATTTAATAGTAATATTAATATTAAGTTAATAAAAACAAAACAATATAGCATATTATACCTAATTGTAACAAAAATAAGAACATAAGGAAAGTTAAAATGATAAAATGATGGTTTATCTGTCTCATAATTATCAATATTTGAATAATATACCATCTAATTTACAACAAAAGGGACATGCTCACGAATTTTATTCATGAGTAGGTCCCCAATTTATGTTTTTATAAAATTAATTCATTGACTTAATAATACTATCAGCAATAGACTCCATTGAATCTATATCATCAACTTTCATATTAGAGTTCAACGACATTTCATTGTCTAAAATAATCGTTTCTTTCATCTCTTCCAATAGTTCACGCATCAACTTACCAGATTGAGGAGCCCATGAACCATTTTCTATAAGAGTAAACGTTCGTTTTTGAAGATTTAATGCTTTCATATCCATTATATAAGAAAGCATTGGTGGATATATCTTCAAATTGTAGGTTACGCAGGCGATAACTATATTACTATACCTAAAAGTCTCAGAAATTAAATATGATACATGGGTTTTGGATACATCGTACATTACAACATTGGTTATTCCCTTTTCCACGAGTCTTGTTGCTAAGTCGTTTGCAGCGGCTTCAGTATTGCCGTACATTGTTCCATAAACGATCATTACACCTTTTTCCTCAGGTGCGTATCTACTCCACTTGTCATATTTATCTAAAAAGTACCCTAAATTATTACGCCATACCGGTCCATGTAGTGGACAGATAGTCTTTATGTCAATAGTGCCAGCCTTCCTTAATAGATCTTGAACCTGAGGCCCATACTTACCTACAATGTTTGTATAATATCTTCTAGCATCATCAATCCAATCCCTGTCAAAATTAATCTCATCATTAAATAGTTTACCATCGAGTGACCCAAAAGAGCCGAAAGCATCTGCTGAAAATAGTACTCCATTCGTAGTATCAAATGTTACCATGACTTCTGGCCAATGTACCATTGGCGCAGACACAAAGGTTACAACATGTTTCCCAAATGACATAACGTCACCTTCACTAACTTCAGTTACTTTGCCGTCAATATCAAAACCAAACTGATGCATGAACAATGAAGCCTTTTTGCTGCATACAATCTTTACGCCCGGATACCTAATAATTATCTCTTCAATACACGCTGCATGATCTGGCTCCATATGGTTAATTACCATATAATCTAAAGATCTATTTCCTAAAACTGCATTAATATTTTCAATAAACTGACGGCCAATCGACCAATCAACTGTATCAAATAGCACTGTTTTATCATCCATTAGTAGATAAGAATTATATGAAACACCCTTTGGTATGGGATGTATGTTTTCAAAAAGAGCAAGACGACGATCGTTTCCACCAACCCAATACAGGTCCTCAGTTATTTTTCTCACACAATACATAGATATAATCCTCCCTTACAGTAAAAATTTATTGTTGTATTTAATTATTATAATGATTAGACTTCTATAAACATATCTTTTTCTTCACCGCAAGCAGGGCAAGTCCACTCCTGAGGTATATTTTCAAAGAGAGTTCCTGGAACTACTTCTCCTTCATCATCACCCATGCCAGGATCGTATTCATAACCGCAACCATTACATACACAATGTTTCCAAGTTGGAACAACTACCTTTGGTGCTGTTGATTTCATCTTCACCATTGGTGGAGCATCTTTCTTTGCCTGCCCATTATCTAAAGCAGCAGTTAGAAGTGGTAATATCTCCATCATATCCCCAACAATACCATAATCTGAATTTTTAAAAATTTTAGCATTAGGATCAATATTTATAGCAACTATTGTACTTGCATCCTTTATACCTTTCAAATGCTGACCTGCACCTGAAATACCGCAAGCAATATAAAGATTTCCTTTGAATTTTTGACCAGACATACCAACATAACGGTTTAGTGGTAGATATTTTAGCGTTTCAGCAAGCGGACGGGAAGAACCTATAGCTGCACCAGCTTGAACTGCCAATTCTTCTATAAGTTTCATATTTTTCTTTTCACCAATTCCTAGGCCTACGCTGACTACTCTTTCAGCCTTAGTAATAGGAGTGTCAATTGGTATCCCAATTGTAAAATCATATTTGTCTTTCTTAAGAGCTTCCACAAGAGCATCTACTTTTTCACTGGAAGTTCCAACGCTGAAAATTATTTTTTTTCGGTAACCTGTAGCAGGCCCACGCTTAGTAACTTTAACTGTGTTCTCGTTTTTTGGCATTTTACCTATGATGTTAGCAGCAATAACAATGCGATGAATCTCATTAGTGCCTTCATATATTGTGCAAATTTTAGCATCTCTGTAAGCACGCTCAACTTCCATACCTTTCAAATAGCCGTTACCACCAAATATTTGAAGTGCGTCATTTACAATTTCAAGGCAAACATCAGAAGTATATTGTTTTGCCATAGCAGCTTCCATACTGTAATTCTCATGATTTCCTTTAAGCTCTGCTGCACTATAAACAAGCAATCTAGCTGCGCGAAGTTTCGTCGCCATATCAGCCAATTTAAAAGCAATAATTTGTTGTTGACAGATAGGTTTACCAAATTGCACTCTTTCTTTTGAGTACTCCAATGCATTTTCATAAGCACCTTGTGCGATGCCAAGAGCCTGAGCTGCAATACCAATACGTCCACCATCTAAAGTGGACATAGCAATCTTGAAACCTTTACCCTCAATGCCTAATAGATTTTCTTTTGGCACTTTCACGTTATTAAAAATAAGTTCTGCAGTAGCAGAAGAGCGAATACCCATCTTATCATAATGTTTACCAAAGCTAAAACCTTCTAGTCCTTTCTCTACAATAAATGCACTTATGCCACGAATACCTATATCCGGCGTTGTAACTGCAAAAACAATGTAAATATCAGCCTTGCCTGCGTTTGTGATGAAGATTTTTTCACCATTCAAAATATAATAATCACCTTCAAGTATTGCAGTTGTTTCCGTACCACCCGCATCACTTCCTGCATTTTCCTCAGTAAGACCGAATGCGCCAAGTTTCTCTCCCTTTGCTAGTGGAACCAAATATTTTTGTTTCTGAGTTTCTGTTCCGAAAGCTGAAATTGGGTAAGAACCTAGTGATGTATGTGCTGAGAGAATAACACCGGTACCACCATCCACTCTTGACAATTCTTCAACGGCAATTGCATAACTTATTATGTCAAATCCGGCTCCGCCATACTCTTTTGAATATGGAATCCCCATCATACCCATATCAGCTAATATATTAATAATTTCCATAGGAAATTTATTTTCCTGATCTAACATAAATGCAATAGGTTTAACTTCCTCCTCGGCAAATTTTCTAATCTTAATCCTCAATTCTTCATGTTGCTCCATTGTCTTAAAAAGCATATATAATACCTCCCTTTAAATGTATATACAATAGCCGATTGCGCAATTCTGCAATCATTGAACCGCCTAACTTTTAAGCCGTTAGG
>NZ_CALEVF010000381.1 GCF_937920395.1 uncultured Clostridium sp.
CAACAAATGCTTTTTCAACTCCAAGAACCTTCATTACTAATTTTACACCAATAGCAATCTTATCTGAATGTTCAAGCATCATTCTGTCATCTGCTGTTAAAAAAGGTTCACACTCAGCTGCATTCAAAATAAAAGTATCTATTTTCTTATCTTTTGGTGGAGATAGTTTTACGAATGTTGGGAAAGTAGCTCCTCCCATTCCAACTATACCAGCCTCTTTAATGATACCCTTTATTTCATCAGCATTTAACTTCTCCCAGTCGCGAACAAGAGGGATTCCTTCTATCCATTCATCTTTTCCGTCATTTTCAATTACGATGGAAAGACATTTTCCAAATACAGGATGAGGATACATTGCTATATCTTTAACCATACCAGATATAGATGCATGTACTGGACTTGAAACAAAAGCTGGACTTGTTGCTATAACTTGTCCTTTTTTTACATAATCGCCCTTTGCTACAACTGGTACACAAGGAGCACCGATATGCTGACTCACAGGAATAACAACCTTACTTGGTAAAGTTGCTATTTCTATAGGCTTACTCGCAGTGTAATTTTTAGAACCATTTGGATGTATTCCTCCACGAAAACTTTTTATCACTTTTCCACACCTCTTTTAAAATATTTAAAATTTGTGAACTATAATAGATATAATTAAATTTAAAGAATTATATTTAAGATAAATTTTTAGTAATAACAGGTTGCATTTTATCATTATTATGAGCGTACTTTTCAAAGTGTTTTATGTTAATGATTGATAATATAAATGTTATTATTCCGCCTCCAATTTGAAAACCCCTAACAGAATATCCAAATTTTTTAGCTATTACTTGTCCAATAACAACACCAACTACAACAAGAACAAGGGGAACTATATATACAACAAAAGCTGCCATTAACATATTTGTATCTTTCATTTCAAATGCAATTCTTTGTCCAATTTTAGCTCCAATAGGATTTTTAGCCTCTATTACAACTGAATTATCACCAGGACATGCACCACAATTTTTACACTCATTATGCCTTCCTACTTTGATCTTCGCAATATTATTTTTAGAAATCTCTATTATAACTCCTTCTTCTTCTTTTATCACCTTTAAAGCTCCTTCCTTTACTACAATATTAATTATATTATACTCGCAAGGAACTACTTATATTATACTACATGCTCCCCTTTGATTATAATATCAATTACATTATGATGCTACAGTAAAATTCTTGTAACTACTTCCTGTCGAATTATATATAAAATTCAACTTCCATATCTCAAGATAGTTTTAATTAGAACAAAAGTCAACAATAATTAATTTTTTAACAAATGTTAGTGTAACAATATATCTGTCATGTATATAACAATATATTTTTAAAATATACACAGTTGCTTCCTTGGTATTTTCATCTTTATATAAGATATTGATTTTTGCTAATGTTTGGAGCAATGTTACCTCACATTTTTCTATTTACATCTTGTAGCCTCAACGGCTTCTGTTATATTTACTTTTTTCAGTACTAGAACAGTTCTATACATTAATAACTTTTTTTTTTTTATATTTGTTAAGTTTTTGTTAAATAGCGTTAATTTATTAACAACTAGCAATTTTCCATATAAAATAATAGGAGGATTTTAATCATAATCTCAAGTAAATACAAGGGTTCAGACATACTAATTTAGAGTTTTTCAGTTTTATATTTTCGACTTTAAAATCATCTTATTTGTAATTATAATCCTCAATTCCCACTTATCTTGAAATTTTTTAAATAAAATAAAAACAAAATAAAAATACAATTTCAACTATATTTTTTTGTAAATATTTAATTTAATTAGATTATTTCGTACATATCATTTTGTACATAAGTTCTGCTGGATTAAGAATAGGAATTGATATTTTTTATCTTCTCAAGTTCAAGAGGCGATAGTATTTGACTAATAGATTGTTCTTTGGGGCCTATTGATGCAGGATATCCTAACGCGTTAACTCCTTTTAAAATTAAAAATTCTACCCCCATTTGGGTATCCACACAAGTGCCTGCAATAACAGCAACTTTCATCTTATTCATATATATTGCCTCTCTTAATTTAATTTAATTACTGTATCATCATCAACATAGGTACTTCTTTCATTTTAAAGTGCAAATAAGTCTTTTATTAGAACTATTCTAGCAGGGGCACCATCTACACCTTTAATTTTGAGTGGAAGTGCACACATAAAATATTCGTCTTCTGAAACTTCTTTTAATCTAATACCTTCTATTATAATTATACCTTTATTAAAAAGTGTTTTATGAGTTTCATGACCCGGTTGATCTCTTTCTATTCCAAAGGAATCTATTGCCACCCCTTCTATTTCTTTTTCTGCCAAGTATTCTGCTCCACTTATTGAAAGATATACGAAATCTGACTCATACCCCTGTGTAAGTGAATTTTTAGTTTTAAGTAACAAGAATTCAAGGGGCTTAATTTTTTTATCTATAAGATCCTCTTTTGTTATCGCACCTACAACTTTAGTTAAATCTATTACTCTACATTTCCTAATTAGTTTAGTTAAATCTATAGAATCAATGGTATCACCCTCATCGTCTACGTGAAATGCTGCATCAATATGAGTTCCTGTATGCACATTCATATACATACTAGATTCGTTTATTTTATCTTTTGGAATTTTACTTTCAAATTTTATTACCGGTCTTTTTTCTTCTTTATTCTTATATACTCCCATATTCTTTTCAATTGTCATAGATATATCATATATAATCATGTTACCCTCCTTAAAATTCAGTATTCCACCAATGCCTGCCGTCCTTTTCGATTAACTCTACTGCTCCTATAGGTCCTGAAGTTCCAGCCGCATAATTAGGATAATTAGTAGAATCATTATCATAACAATTTTCAATACTTTCAATGAATTTCCAGGAATATTCAAGCTCATCCCATCTTGTAAATAAAGATGAGTTATTTCTAATTGCTTCAAGTAACAATCTCTCATAAGCCTCAGGTGAATCATTTAAATACTTACAACTTTGGCAATAATCTAACTCTACCTTTTCCATTTTAAAGTCATTACCAGGCTTTTTAGCATTTATTTGAAAATAAAAACCCTCCTCAGGTTGGATTTTTAAAACTAAAAGATTATTCCCTATCTGATCAAATTCCTTATAATAATTAATTCCAGCAAGTTTTTTAAACTGTATAACAATTTCTGTGCTTTTGGTATCCATTCTTTTTCCTGCTCTTATATAAATTGGTACTCCCCCAAAACGGAAATTATCAATATAAGTCTTAAGCGCTATAAATGTATCTGTCTTTGATTCTTTAGATACCCTTTCTTCTTGTCTATAACCAACTACCATAGCTTCGTTAACAGTTCCCTTACCATATTGTCCTCGGACTATGTTTTCCTTAACTGACGCCGAAGTAAAAGGTCTTAGCGATCTGAGTACCTTAACTTTTTCATCTCTTATAGATTCCGGATCAAAATCCACTGGAGGTTCCATTGCAATCATTGTAAGCATTTGTAATAAATGATTTTGAAGCATATCTTTTAATATACCAGCATTTTCATAATACGCCCCTCTATTTTCTACACCTATTAGTTCATTAGATGTAATTTGGATATTGTCAATATAATTTGCATTCCATAAAGGTTCAAATAGAGAGTTACCAAATCTAATTGCCAATATATTTTGGATCATTTCCTTTCCTAAATAATGATCTATTCTAAATATATCTTCTTCTGGTATAAGTTTTGATATATTACTATTTAAGATTCTCGCCGTTTTCAAACTTGACCCAAAAGGCTTTTCGACCATTACTCTCTGCCATCCTTTTGATTTACAAACCATATTATTATTTTTCAAGTTTCGAATTATACCCTCAAAAAACTCTGGCGCAACTGCTAAATAATATAATCTATTTCCTCCAGTCGAATATTCATTCTCCATTGTTTCCAAAAATAAATCTAAATCTTCATATCCTTGATTATTTGAAGTAAAATCAAAATTTTTATAGAAAATTCTCTCAGAAAAATTATTCCATAATTTATCATTTAAAATAAACCTAGAAAATTCCTTTACATATTCATACATTTCATTCCTATATTGTTCACTTGTTTTTTCTCGTCTACCTATAGACACAATTATAAAATTCTCAGATAATTTACCCTCATGTATTAAGCTAAAAATAGCAGGAATAAGTTTTCTTTTTGTCAAATCACCAGTTCCACCAAAAATTACAAACATATTAGAAAGCTCTTTATTCATATTTTTCTCCATTTACAGTTCACCCTACTCCTATTTTTTTTATAAAGTCTAGAAATATTCACCTTTTTAATTAATATGCCACAAACTAACATCACACATAACAATATACCTGTAAGTACTTTATTAGAAATTAATGTACATTATACCCTTTTTATTATAATTTACAATACACATAAAAAAACAGCTTGTAAAAAAATCACAAATTGTTTTTAATAGAAGTTTCATTACATTATTATTTTTTTGCACTACTCATTTTATCAGGAACTATATTCATTATTGGAAATAACTCTGTAAATAGTTTTTTAGCTGCTGGTACTGCTGTTTGAGCAGCATAATAGTTGCTTGAGTTTGGCTCTTCTATTGTAACTACTAAACTCACTTTTGGATTACTTGCAGGTGCCATTCCAGCAAATGATGACACATATTTACCTGTATTATACCCTCCACTTGTAATATTAACCTCATTTGCAGTTCCAGTCTTACCTGCTATATGATAACCATCCATATACGTTCCGACTGCGGTTCCTTCTTTAACTACTCTTTCCAAATATGTTCTTAACTGAGCTGCTTTTTCTTTACTCATTATAGTTCTCTCATTTAAATTACTAAACTGCTTGTCTATAACCTTTTTCCCATTTTCCATATAAAATATATCTTTCATAACATGAGGTCTTATCCATGTGCCTCCATTAGCCACTGCGTTAAAAGCTGCAATGTATTGTATCTGGGTAACTGCAACACCTTGTCCATATGACATCGTAGCGAGATCAATTGGTGTTATATTACTTAAGTCTTTTACAAGCCCTGTACCTTCACCTGGCATGTCAATATCCGTTTTCTGTCCAAATCCAGCAAGTTGTATAAATTTGTAAAAGTTTTGTTTTCCTATCATCTGACCTAATTTAACAAACCCAACATTATCAGAATTCTTAATTATATCCGAGAAGTTTTCAATCCCATAATTTTCTTTATTATCGCTATATAATAATTTATTTCCAATCTTAATGCTACCATTACTTATAAATCTATCTTTATCAGTTACAGCATTATTTTTAAGTGCTGCAGCTGCTGTCATAACCTTGAAAATCGATCCTGGTTCAAATGCATTGCTAATAGCCCTATTCTTCCATATCTCCTGTATTTCTTTGCTTGTCTTTCCTCCTGCATACGGTTCATTTAAATTATAATCCGGTGCATTAGCCATTGCCATAATCTCGCCATTTTGTGGGTTCATGATTGTTATACTTACAGATTTTGCACTATTTTTAGCTAATGTTTCCTTTGCAACGTTCTGTACTACCTCTTGAATTCGTTCATTAATAGTTAATGTTAAATTCTTTCCGTCTACTGGCTGAACTGTCACTGATTCCGTATAAGGTAATTCATTACTGTCTCTATCCGTTTCAACCACCTTAACCCCAGGGACCCCTGCTAATTCATTATTATAACTTAGTTCAACTCCATTGACTCCATTTCCATCTAAATTGGTATGCCCCATTACATGTGATAGAAAGTTATCATTTGGATATATCCGCTCTACATCTTTTGAAATTATTATTCCACTATATCTTAAAGTCTTAATTTTATCCACGATTTTCTGCTCTACCTTTCTTTTAAGTGATACAAATTGTAGTGGATTACCTTTGCTATCTTTATCATCTAATATCTTCTTAACTTTGCTCTTATCTATGTTTAGTATTTTCGACAATTGAAGATCTGCTTCTTCCTCTGGTATTTTTTTGTCTACTAAATATTTTTTTAATACATTCAAATCAACATCTAATCTATAAATATTCATACTTATTGCCAGTTTTTGACCATTTCTATCTAGAATTGCCCCCCTTATAGGAGGTACCGCTATATTTTTTGTCTGCTGCTCTAATGCCAACGATTTATACTTTGACCCATTAACAACCATTAAATAAATCATTCTACCAACAAGAGCACTAAATACTAAAGAAAATAATAAAGCTACAATTAAGATTCTTTTACCTCGCACCTTTTTTCCTTTCAATCTACTCACCACCATATTTTATATTTAGATTAAAACTATATCTCTTAATATAAAGAAATAGTCTTATTAATTGTATCATAAACTACCCAACTAGTTGCTTATACTAGTTTTTTTACTTAGATTCATTTTTGTAGATTAATTCGTAATTATTTGTTAATTTAATTAACAATCAAATTGACCGTAAAAACATATTAACTAAGGTGAAACATTAAAAAATATTTTAATGTTTCACCTTAGTTAATATGGCTCCTATAGATTAATTACTCCTTTTAACACTGGTTTATTTTCATTAATTGGGTTAAACTCTATTACATCTGGTATTTTCCAGTTTTTTATTCCTTTGTTAAACTTCTGTGGTAATAAATAATGAGCTACTCTATGTTCTTTTTTTCGATTATCTCTTATCGCCTCTTCAAACATAGTTTTTACTTCGTTCATGTGAGTGTTATTTATCTTAATCTGTTTAAAATCAAGATCACTTATAATTTGCAAAAATCTATCTACTTCACTTTGAAAAACTTTAGCGAAGAAAGCATTTTGCTTATCTCCATCACAAATTAAGACAGGATTAAGTTGACTTTCATTAATAATAGCTTTCAGTTTAAATACGTTTTTTTTACTCCTCCCTATAAAATAACCATAATTAATATAATTAGGATCATTGCTTTCTGGAAAAATCACATTATATAACAATTGTTCTTCATTCATTTTAATCCTCACCTTTCTAATATATTATTAGATAAATAAAACTAAAATTTATAAAACTGCTTTTATAAAATGCCTATTCAAAAATGTATTTGATACTGTTATTATAGCAGTTGATTGTAAAGAATATGTTATTTATTTGTTTATAATTAGTTAATTATTAATTGTTAAATTATATTATATAATACAATACTTTCTACAAGTTTACATCAATATTATAAAAATAGAAAGGTTAATTTCATGTATTTTTATTTTAAATTAAAATTTATCTTCTCTAAAGAGATTTTTCTAACAAACTTATCATGAATACTCAATAAATATTTACCAAGATATACTCCGCTCACAGCTGCTTGAGATAAAGAGTATGTTGTTCCAGAACAATCTCCGACTTCACCTTGCAAAGATGGCTTAATAGTGTTTTTATCAAGATTATGTTTTGTAGTAACCCTACCTTGCAGTAAATCATCATACCTCTGGACTACTATTCGTCCTTTTCCTTTGTTTATAGATTCTATTATATATGTTGCGTATTTTCTTCCTATTTTTTCACCAATTTGACCACCAAAATCATTAGTATAATTATACTTTCCCTCTGATCTACCCATCCCCCCAAATCCTTGAGTCTTATTGCATATACTGCAATGTAAGCATTCCGCGCTTACTCCATTTTCAATCGGGCATATTCTTTCTATAAATTTTCGTCCTCTTTCTATAATCAATATTTTAATATTACTCTCTTCTTGAAGTAGAGTATAAGCAAGAAAAATGCCACTAACTCCTGAACCCACTATAGCTATATCATACATATATACACTCCTTCCACTAGATATAGGTATACCTATATCTATAAATAAAAGCTTGTAAAATTTAAATTTTACAAGCTTTTATATTATTCTACTACTGCATCCAATACATCTATGATTCCACTCTTTGCATCAATTCTAACCCTAGCACCAATTGGCAGTGTAAGCTTAGGGTAATCATGGCCTGAACAAAAGCCAGAAAACATAGGAATGTCTAAATTATATAATCTATCCTCAAGAACTTCTTCTAATGTAAGGCTTCTTTTATAATGTGGTAAATTGCAATCTTTAAATTGTCCTAAAATAATCCCCTTACATTGCTTAAGTTTATTTGATAATAAAAGTTGTGTTAGTATTCTATCTACCCTATATGGTGCCTCATTAACCTCTTCAATAAAAAGTATTTTATTTTTCATATCAATTTCATAGGAAGTACCAAGAGAATTACATATTAACCCCAAATTACCTCCTATAAGATTTCCCTGTGCTATACCAGGAGTTATACAAGATGTTCTAAATTCATCTGGATTTTTAATAGTATATGGTTTATACCCTTCCATAAATGTAAACATAAAGCTTTTAAATGTGACCTCATCTTCTAAATTAGAAGTACCCATTGGGCTATGAAAAGTAGTTAACCCACATTTTTCATAAAAAGCATTTAGAAAAACTGTTATATCACTAAAGCCTGCAAATATCTTTGGATTTTTCTTTATAATATCATAATCCAAATATGGTAGTAACCTACTTGAGCCATATCCCCCTCTAACACAAAGTATCATGTCTACTGATTTATTTTCAAACATTTCCATAATATCGGACGCTCTATCTTTGTCTTTGCCAGCAAGATACCCCCATTTATCATATAAATGTTTCCCTTCTAATACTTTAAATCCAAGATTGCTCAGCAATAAGATTCCTTTTTTTATTGCATCTACATTTTCAGGACTCGCAGGAGAAATTAGCCCAATAGTATCTCCCAACCTTAGTCTTTTACCAATCATCACTGACACTTCCTCTAATTAACTTAAAATATAGAATAATTAAATTTTATTAAAATAATAACTATAAATCTTCCCAATAAATTTTTTCTTCTTTATCATCTATTGCAGCTGATTTATCAAATAATTTAATAACTAAAATTGCAAAAACAAACCCAATAATACCTCCACAAACTCTAGAAATTTGAATAGGAGCTCCGATAAATTTTCCTATATGTTGTCCTAAAACTACTCCAACAACCACAATTATTATTGGAAAAACAAAGAGCATAAATGAAGCTAATAACATATTAGTTTTTTTCTCTTTCAATTTACCTTTTTCTTTAGATTGATCTATTTTCATATTACTCCCCTTTCAAACAAAAACTTATTCTAATAAAAGCTAAACTTAGCTTAATTATTTTCTTCTAATATACTTAACCAACTATAATTATATATTATATAGATATGAAAGACAATAATATAAAACAGAAAAAATTTTCCTTATAAATCTATACTTTATATTCGGACATTCTCCATAAAAGCCTTTACTTAAACAACATTGTATTTGCCACTATGCCTTTAAAGTACTAAAATGAATTAGAAAGATAAAAAAATTATATGGAGGCATTTATATGAACATACTGATAATTACTTCTAGTCCTAACACCGACGGATTAACTGCTGCCTGTGGCAACGCCGCAAAAGTTGGAGTAGAAATGGGCTCCGCTCTTGCTAATATAATAAGTCTTAACACATTAAATATCCCAGCCTGTCATGCTTGTGGAAGTGGATGGGGGACATGCCTTAAAGAACATACCTGCCAGGTAAAAGATGATTTTCAAGCCCTACACGAAAAAATGGCAAAAGCAGATGGATACATAATTATTACACCCACTTACTGGGGCGATATGAGCGAATCACTTAAGTCATTTATTGATAGACTACGCAGATGCGAAGCCTCAAATGGTGATAAAAATAGTTTATTTGGTAAACCTTTTATATGTGTTGCTGCTCCTGGAGGAACTGGTAATGGGTGTATTTCTACTCTTGCCTCATTTGAAAGATTCGTAGATCATGTTAAAGGTATAAAATATGATTTCATAGGGGTAACAAGGACAAACAGAGAATACAAGTTAGTTACTATAAAAGCTGCTGCAAACAGTATGGTACAAAGCCTAACTGTATAAAATTCGATCCACCTACTTACATGTTTTAAAACAATAGTATTAAATATAATGGCCTACATCTTAATAAGATGTAGGCCATTATATTTATGATTTTGGAACTTCCAATATAGCACCTTTATTACCCGATGACACTAATGCAGCATATCTAGCAAGATAACCCGTTGTAATACTAGGTTGTCTTGGTTTCCAGTTTGCTCTTCTTATTTTAAGTTCTTCATCACTAACATTAAAATTAATAGAATTAGCATTAATATCTATTGATATAATATCTCCCTCATAAATCAAAGCAATATTTCCACCAACTGCTGCTTCTGGAGAAACATGCCCAATTGCAGCTCCTCTAGTTGCACCACTAAAACGTCCATCTGTTATAAGTGCTACACTATTGCCGAGTCCTCGTCCCATAATTGCAGATGTTGGATTAAGCATTTCTCTCATACCCGGTCCACCCTTAGGCCCCTCATATCGAATTACGATAACATCTCCAGGAATAATCTCATCTGAATTAATAGCACTTAAAGCATCCTCTTCACAATCAAACACTCTTGCTGGACCTTCATGTTTTAGCATTTCTTGTGATACTGCAGATCTTTTTACAACACATGAATCTGGAGCAAGATTACCTTTAAGGACAGCAATTCCACCAGTAGTACTATAAGGATTTGTAATTGTGCGAATCACCTGTGTGTCTTTTATTATGCATCCCTTAATATTTTCTGCAACAGTTTTACCCGTACATGTTATCAAATTTGTATTTAATAAATTCAATTTATTTATCTCATTCATAACAGCATAAACTCCACCAGCCTCATTTAGATCCTCAACATATGTATGTCCTGCTGGGGCAAGATGGCACAAATTAGGTGTTTTATCACTAATA
>NZ_CALEVF010000382.1 GCF_937920395.1 uncultured Clostridium sp.
CCACCAATATTTTTTATTAAAGAACCTGCAACTAAATCTGCACCAACATCTGTAGGCTCTGTAGTTTCAATAAATTCTCCATAACAATTATCTACAAAACAAATTACGTTAGGATTTATATCTTTTGCTGCTTTTATAATTTCTTCTATCTCACAAATTAATAAAGCTTTTCTCCATCCATATCCAGTAGATCTTTGAATATGAACTAGCTTTATTGATTTATCGTTAAGCATTGTTTTTTTCATTAGATCTATATCAACCTTAGAATTTTTTAATTCCAGTTGTTTATATTTAACGCCAAAATCTTTTAATGATCCGATATCTTTTTTATTGGTTATGCCAATTATGTTATGTAGTGTATCATAAGGCGTTCCACATACAGAAAGCATGGTATCATTAGGTCTTAAATTACCAAACAATGCTGCCCCAATTGCGTGTGTTCCATTAACAAAATGTGGTCTAACTAGTGCACTCTCACAATTAAAAATTCTTGCATATACTTTATCTAATGAATCTCTTCCTATATCTCCATAACCATATCCAGATGAGTTTGTAAAATGAGATTCGCTAATTCTCTCATCTTGAAGTGCAGTCAAAACCTTAAGTTGGTTAAACTCCCGCACTTCATCAAGCTTATCAAACTCCCCTTGCACATCTTTTATTGCTATATCATAGAGGCCTATAGTTTTTGAATTTATTTTATACTTCTTTTGAAGATATTCTTTTGTTATGTCTAACATGATTTAGTTCCCCTTTGTATTATGTATTTTAATTTACCTCATTAATAATAACATATATCTAAACTATTTTAATATTATTGTGCCCTTTATTTGAATTTCCTCAGAATCAAAGGCTTGTATTCCTGATTTTTCTTCTACTGCAACTTTATACATTGCTTTTGCCACAGTTTTTCCGTATACTGGCTTATATTTTTTTAGAGCACCATTAAATATAAAGGGAATACATTTTGAAATAACTTCTGCTGCTTTTTCACCAAACCTAAATTCGGCTCTATCTCCTAAAAGCAAAGATGGTCTAAAAATTTTAAGACCTTTTAATCCTAAGTCACTAAGTATAGTTTCCAATTGACCTTTAACTTTGTTATAGAAAACACTAGACTTTATATTAGCACCCATTGATGAAATCACAAGAAATTGAGATACATCATTTTCCTTGGCTTTCCTAGCTAATGAAACTATATATTCTAAATCAACCTTTTTAAAGGCGTTTTTACTCTTAGCTTTTTTTATGGTTGTTCCTAGGCAGCAAAATATATGATTAAGCCTATCATCAAGCTTATAGGTATCTATTAATTCAAAATTTATTATTTTCTCTTCAAGCTTTTTATTGTTAATTCCAGTAGGTTTTCTAACCCAAACTATCACCTTTTCATACTCTGGGGACTCTAATAATATATTAACTAAATTACCACCAACAAGTCCGGTAGCCCCTACTACTAATGCTGTTTTCTTTTCCATAATTACCTCTCCTTACGATTAAATATATATAGTTTTATTCTTAACTACCCTTTTTAACCTCTTCAATAATTTCTTTAACAGTTTCCTTTAATTCCTCCCCAACTTTTTTATACTCTATATCATATTTTTCATTTTGACTTTTTATAAAGTACATTAAAGCATAATAAGTAGGCTTAAATTTATCCTTTAGCATAAGTTCTTTTTCATTAAATAGATTTAGTAGAGTGTTATATTGTTTTTTAGTCATTAGTAATATAAAATATTCATTAATGAACTTATCATATTGGTCTGTATCATTGGTTACTTGTAAAAACAAATGAGCCTTTTGAATGGATTCTTGTATTTTATCATTAAGAAGTAAGGCTTTCGATGATTCATAAATAGTACTAAAATCATTGTTTTCACTTTTATTAACTAGGGTGTCCCTATTACACCAGTTTTCTAAAAATTTTATAAGCCATAATACCTGCTGTTTCTCTTTTTCTCCTCCAAATCTTATTAGATACCATATGTTAAAGAATCGATCTTTAATTTGATACATATAATTTTTCTTATTTATAGGTATTTTATTTATCACTCCATTTTTTTCTAATTGATTTAGCTGAGCGGATACTTCTTTGCTTTGCATCCTTACTTTATCCGCAATTTCTCTAGTTGTTATGGCTTCCCAGCTTAAAGCAATAATATCAACAATTTCTTGTTGAACTGGAGATGAATTATCCATAATGTGTTTATAAAGAGGTGTTACTCTATCTGCTAAGGTATAGATGTCTTTAAGAGCCAGGCCCCTATCATTGTCTTCACTATTGAAAATCAATGACATTATTCTAGGAACTCCACCAGTTAACCTCCTATATGCTTCTATTTTACCTTTATTATCTTTGATTATTTCCTTTATGTTCTTATTATTAAAACCTTCACCTAATTTTTCAAGAAAGTCATTAGTTTCTTCTGTAGTTAAGCCTTTCAATGCTATTAATTTAAAGAAGTCATAAAATGGTTTTTCATAATCAAAAGTAAACTCTAAAACCTCTGAGGATGCTCCTATAAAACGAATTTCAGCAGAGGTTAATAAAATTTCTCTAAGTTTTTGTTGCTCAATAAGTTTAAATTTTTTTAAAATTATCTCAGCATTATCTATTAGAAGTATTAACTTTTTATTTTTTTCTTTAAGTCTTTGTTCAATTATTTTAAAAGATATATCCTCGTAGTCATCTTTCTTTGCATATGTAGCCATATGATCATAAAGTCCTTCAAATTCATAACTCTCTTTTTCAAGATTTTGGGCAACTACCTCCCAAAGCTTAAATAATCTACGAATACTATATTTCTCCTCTGGTAAAATAACTGGAATAAGTTTTTCTTTTAATTCTGGATCTCTTTTTATTTCAAAATATAACCTTTTAAGCAAGGTTGTTTTACCATACCCTCTTTGAGCCTCTATCATATAATGTTGCTCTGGATATTTCATGTCTGAACTTTTTATATCATTTATAATTTTCTGAAATTCTTTTTTTCTTATTACAAAACTATTAATTAATTCTTTCTGTGTTAAATTGTTGGGGTTATAAAAACTTATACTATTAGTTTGCATTCTTTTTACACCACCACATTCTTAATATGGGAGAAGTAAATGTATAAAATTTCTCCTCATCATCATTATTTATATATCCATCATCTATAAGAGTGTTTAACAGGTCTTTATATGTTTCGCAAAGATCATATTTCACAGCGTAATTGTACATTTCGTTATAAGATATCTTCTTGACCTCCGATGTTGATATTATATTTAATACTTCTATAATAAACTTATAGTCATTATTTTTATACACCACAAGTCTTTCTTGCCAACTACTAAATTTATTGTTTTCTTCGATCATACGTTTAATTGCAATATCTACTGATTTATTATGTATAATGCATAGATTGTCTTCATCATAAATGTCTTGGAGCTTATCCATAGCAAGTTGAATATAAAAAGGAATTAACCATTTAATTTCACTTAGCATATGATTTATAGTATCATCGTCCATAGAAAAATCTAGTCCTTTAAGTAGCTCATTTACAAGGTTTTTTCCTTCTGATTCACTTAGTGGAGTGACTTTTACTATATCTAAGTCATTTATAAACTTTGAAGAATCCATTCGTCTTGCAATACCCTCAAGGCTTATTGAACCTGTATATATAAATTGAAATTTATTATTTATATCACTATTTTGTCTTAAAACTCTATTACTCTGGAGCAGATGAACTGCATATGGAGTACCTTCTTTTTGTTGAATATTCTCGATTGTTTGAGCAAATTCATCTATCATTATAATTAATTTGTGCCCTTCTAAATCAATGGACCTCATGATTTCTATAAATTTATCATAATAATTATATTCAATATTTTTGCTAAACTTAACGGAGTCTATACCAACCTCATCTATGCTTTTAAAAACATTTTTAGCAATGTCTCTTATTGAATTTATTACTTTATCTCTTTTTCTTATTGAATCACAATTCAATATAGCCTTTACAATTTCTTTATAATACTTATTCTCGTCATATACTGATTCCGTAATTACATAAACTACATAGTACTTCTCCCTTGGGTTATCCTCTATATATCTCATTAAGGATGTCTTTCCTACTCTTCTTGGAGCAGAAATTATAATGCTACTATCTGAATCTATTTTTCTCCATAATTTATTTATTAGAATAGGCCTTTTAAAAAAATTGTCACCTCGTGCAGCTTGCCCAGTTGTAATTTTCATAATTAGTACCTCCTACTGTTCCTTTATTCCTTATATTTACAATTATACCTAACAAAAAATATTTTGTCAAGTTATTTAACAAAATATTTTTTGCCAAATAGAATAAGGCGCAAAAAAATATCACACCTATTATGAGTGTTGTAACTTAGATCAACAATTATGTAACAGCTAGCAAAACATGATTCTTGTAGTTTTACGAATTTAGAAAACACCAAATACCTCTCCATATGGAGTCAGCAACACATGAACCCATTACACTTTTTAATATAATATTTGTCATTCTCTCTCCCCTTTCACTATATACATAATATTTAAAATTATTATGATACTAACTTATAACCTCACCTATATATTTTTTTATGATTTTATTAAATTTGTTCCAGTATGGTGGGTATTCATTACTTCCACACTTACTAATTTTATTGCAATCAGTAAAACTTATTTTAAGTTTCCACTGTGTACCGTCACATATATCATTATCATAATATTTATCTTTCCAACAGCTTATTTCTAAAGTAGTTAGATCCTCTATAAAATCAAACCATTGTTCTGATGTCAAAGGTATTTCTTTTAATATAAAATCAGGATTAAGATTAATATCACTTTTGGGATGTTTTAAGTCAATAAACATTCCACCTGGTGTTTCTGCATACCTGATTAGCTTATTTTTTCTCTTTCCATCAATTAATATAAATTGAGATGTACCAAAATATCCACCCACTGAAAATTCAAACAAGGTCATCTCAGAAAAAAGATATAGTCCGTTACCACCAAAGTTCTGTTCACAACTTTTACAATGTCTAGTTGGAGTTATTATTGGAAGACAGCATCCACCTAATACTAATTCTCCTCGTTTAGATGCTTCAAAAGCTTCACTTGTTGGCATCCTATATAGTATCTTCACCGTGTCCATTGAACCACATGCAGGACATCTTCTTTTGGTCATCTATGTCACCTCTTCTAAATTTGATACAAAGCTTTAATACATATATTTTTTCTAGTTTAACATTGATTTTATTAACTTCCAATTATAAGAATAATGGGAAGTTGATCAATAACTATTATGGTTCTTTTTTAATATATGGTGCATTACAATATATGAATATTATGCCTCGCCGTATATTTCAGAGAAATATAAAATCCACGATTTTGTAACTTTAAAATTACTCATTGGATTTCCTGTTCCTCCATCATATACGGTGAAATCAGTAATTACGTAAATCATAGCATTTTCCTTATCAAGGGTATCTTTATCCAGTTCATATTGACCTTTATTAATGTCTATGGTCGCTTTAAAAGCTCCAATTGGATGTCCAGTTACAAATAAATTAGTTCTAATAGATATTTGAGGAGTTATATGAGTTATAATAACTCCTCCAATAATTATTATTAAAGTGAATAATATTATAATAATTTTTCTAACAAACTTCATTAGTTTCCTCCTCATTAGTACGTTATATTTTACCAATGTTACGCACTATAAAAAAACATATTTTATATTTAAAAATTATTAAGGATTTTGTTTGTTATCTCTATACAAATTCTTGCAGATTCATTAACTGCATTTTTGAATTCACTAACTCCACCAGTAATGCTATCAGATACAGTTTTTATCAATAAACATGGAGTTTTATTTTTATTACAAGTCAATACAATTCCAGCAGCCTCCATATCACAAATATCTGCATTAAAGTTATTATGCAATTCTTCTTTTTTTCTTTTCTTGCAATGAATTTATCTCCCGAAGCACAAATTACTTTTCTTAATAATGGTTCATTTTCAAGTGCCTTATCCACGATTTTCTTTGTTGTAGATATATAAACACTCGGATATTCAAGATATCTTCCAACATCGCATCCATCAGCCTCTGATGTATCAAAATCATAGTGGACAACACTTTCAACAATACACGTTCTTGCTAATGACATCTCATGTGTCAAACCACCTACAACACCAAAGTTTACAATAAAGTTCACTCTTAATTGTGATATTAAAAACTGTGTTGTCATAGCAGCAGCAATTTCCCCTGCTCCACTATGTATAACAAATAAATTATTTTCACCTAATTTATATTGATATACCGAATATCCTGCAAATTCTAATTTTTTAATGGATACCCCATATTTATTTAATACTGCTTCTATTTCAACAGCTACAATCATTCCTATATTTTTCACTTTATTCACCTCATAATATAAATATATTTACGTGACCTTATTCGACATAGTCGACATATCTCTTTTATTCTTTTCCACTATACTCATCAATTAAATATTCATTTTTCCAACTTCTCATTATTAGCCTAATGGTTATATGGATAATTAGAAAGTATAATCAAAATATTCATCTTTTCATTAGTACATAAATTTGTATATGTAGCCTACAAAGGAACTTGTGCATTTTCACTCAATTCTGTTTTAACACCTTATATGTATCAGTCCAATTTTTTGCTTCAAAATCACCATTTTCATCTTCATCCCTAATACGTTTATCTATTCAGCATCAAAATCAATAAAGTACTTTCTATTTGGTGTATGTATCGTGAGGGTTGCTAAATTAATATTGTCCTCTAAAATATCCACTCTGTATTCGAGCATGATATCATCATTTTGCTTCTTCATGAATAAGTAACTTCCTTCTTCTTGATCCTCGGCCTCATCACTTATTTCAGCGTAGATTTCTTCGCCACTGAATTCTCCAGGATATCCTGACTTTCTTATCTTTTCATCTATTGCTTTAAAAAACTGTTCCATTTTTTGCTCTCCTTCTTTTTTAATACACATTTCTCTTCAAATCAAGTATATACGATGCTTCTAAATAACAGCTTTAATCATTATTAATTAATGATCAGAGCAAAACCTCACTTATCAAGCTCACATGGTTCTCAATGACATCTAGGCTAGTAATTACTTCACTTGATACACATCATTAACTCTAAAAAAATTATAACATAAACTAATGACACTTTTAATACCATTGGCTTATTTCTTAAGATTATAAGCACGAATGGTAAGTGTGGTATTTCAAATCTACCTATGTTCCAAAGTTTTGATTTTCACTCCTCTAGGTAGAGCTCTCATAACCACCTTTTCCCATGGGGTTCCTATTACTTGGTCCATGACAGCTATTACTCCACGGTCATCCTTTGTTCTAATTAATCTGCCACAACCTTGTTTTCACTTCAATCCCATTTCAGGATAATCAACGGTTATAAGTGGATTCATCCCCTCTTCTTCTGCTTCTTTGCGCCTCATTTCAATCAAAGGGTCTAGGGAAGGAAAGGGAAGCTGCCAAACTACAACGAGAGATAAAGACTCCCCGGGCACATCAATTCCCTCCCAAAAGGTAGAACCTACTAATACAGATGTAACTTCCGCACGAAACTTTTGGACAAGATATCCTCGCTCACCTTTATCCTCCCATAAAACTTCAAAAGGTAGCTCATAACCACTAATTTCTTTTCTTATTTTCCTAACTTCCTTCAAAGAGTTAACAAGTATCAGCGCTCTTCCTCCATTTTCTTTCAGCAAAGATAGTAATTGTTTAATTTTACGTGAAAACTTGGCACTGTCAGTGTCCTCAAAGGATGGCTGATGTAAATAAACCACCACCTGTTCCTCAATATCAAAGGGACTTCCAACCGTTGATATTGCTGGATCCTTTAAACCCAGAGTCCTCATAAGGTAACCAAAATCACCGTCATCACTTAAAGTTCCTGAAGTAAACACCACAGGCAATTTTTTCGAAAATAAATGTTTATCTAGCATATTGCTCAAATTCCTAGGAACTACCCAAAAGCTGCCGTCTGTCCTATCTACCCAAGTAATAACTTCTCTGCCTTTATTCCTACCAAACCTAGCTAAGGCTGTAATTGATAGTTCTATTTGAATTTCATAGGTATGTAACGTGCTTTCCGGTAGCTCGTTTATGTATAGCTCTTCCTCAATTTGTATCTCTAAGAGCAACCGATCTAGTGCCTTATGAAAAGCATCAGCTGCTTTGAGAAGTATATCATCGGTGCGAACCGCCAGACGCTCTGATTGCTCATCTTCTATTACGTTTTGATTAAGTTTTTTGAAAAAGTTAAAAGAGGCTTTGCCCAAGGCAATTACACTTACAACCATTGAAGTTCTTGCTCCTTGGATTTCTTCTAGCGAAAGGATAATATTATCAATATCCTCTTTGTGAATTTGTCTTCCAGCACCCATGGCTGCCGGCAGTATGACTTTATGTCCTTCATCAAAAATCACCAGCGAGTAATCTGGAAGCATAGGCATTTTACCGTCTGCAATTCTTTCGTCCCTTGTCCACAGGTCCTGAAAAAAGATACTATGATCAGCGATAATTAAATCCTTGGAAGATCTGTAATGTTCCCTTACCTTAACAAGCTTACAAAAGCCTCTTCTGGTACAGGCATCACAGGGCATAGTTTTATTCCATCCAATCTGTCTCCATACACTATCGGATATGTGCGGCATTTCTGAGCGTTCACCTTTTGTAGTCATGGCTAACCATTGATTAATCTCATCAGAGGCTGTTGCATCGCCAAACACTTCCCCTATTCCACTAACTCTCTCATCACAAACATACTGACGAGGATCTTTTGCCATTGGCGCATCTATTTCTAATCCCAGTATTCGGGAAAGTGTTTGAATATCTCCCTTTGGCCCTGCCAGCTGTTCCTGAAGTGCTGTTGATGCACATGCAATTACTACAGGTTTTCCACTAAAACCAGCGTAGGCAATTGCAGTGAGTAAGTAGGCGAAGGTCTTTCCGGTACCGACCTCAGCCTCAGCCAGATGAACTTTTTTATTACAAATTGCATCAGCAAGCTGAAACGCAGTATATATTTGTTCATCACGTATCTCATATCCGTGTTTCGGAAGAATATCGTAAAAAACATCGCCAATCCAATCCATCAACTTACTTGGAAACTCTTTTTTTGTTTTATAATCAAAGGTGTGCCCTATTTTCTTATACAAAATTTTATCCTCCTGTTAACCTATGGAATACCATAGAAAATATTATGTGAAAATTTACTTTCAGTTATGTACATGCACATAGTTTTTCTTTATACACTAAACATAACCACCCTTACATTCTAAACTTTTTCAATAAGTATTATAACATTAACAATGGAGAAAAAAATTACATCTTTTAATGATTCTAATTTATATCACACAAAATCTAGTGAATTTTCTAGGATTTCATAAATAAGAAATAGAGTATTTACTACTAATACTCTGCGATAATAGAAATGCGCATTGAATACACAATCAGAGCATATGCTTTTTCATCATCTATGAAATTAATGAATATCATTACATGACTTCCAGGTAGAAGTGAATGATACTGTACATCGCTATCAAATCCACTCTAGCTTAATCATGTCAATACTTAATATTAAAGTAACTCAATTATAGTTGTGTTACTTTCACTTCGTTTTTTATATAGTTAAAACTTAAAATAGTTATAAACCAAAGAGGATGTAACAGGGGAATATTGTAACCAGAAGCAATAGGAAATTTCTAATTTTCAAATATGAAATTTAAACTTGGTGATTTAAAGCATTTTTGAGTATTTTAGAGATATATGTTAAGCTAATCATATAATAAATTCCTTCTCTTTACATTATAGGGATTTTTTAAAGATAAATTATTTTATAAAAATCAATTAAAAATCAATTAAAATAAAGGGGGGTAATTTAAAACATGAAGCTTTTAGAAAAACTAAAACTTAATAAAAAATTTTTAAGAGAATTTGATTACATTACAATTATAGTTGTAATCTTTATTGCAATTTTGGGATGTGTAACTATTTATAGCGCTACTTATAAAGTTTATGGAAATCATTATTTTAAATCGCAAGTCATATTTTTAATATTAAGTCTTATTATGGTATATTTTTTATTGTTGTTTGATTATATGTTGATAGAAAATTATGCTGTTATAATATATTGGGCTGGTGTTATATTTTTATTAATTAATCATTTTTTTGGTTCTACTATAAATGGTGCTAAATGTTGGATAAATATTGGTGGTATAGCAGTACAGCCCTCAGAGTTTGCCAAAATCGGAATGATCATAATGCTAGCTAAGAAGATAGATGAAATGGACGGGAAAATTAATAATCCTAAAAATTTATTACAATTAATAATGTATGCAGCAATTCCAATGATACTAATTTATAGACAACCGGATATGGGAATGACTATGGTTAATTTCTTTATAGTACTAGGAATAGTTTTTATTGTAGGATTAGATTGGAAAATAATAATTGCAGGAATGACTTCTATTTTACTGTTACTTATAGGTGTATGGAATTCATCAATTATACAACCTTATCAAAAGACAAGGCTTACGTCTTTTTTGGATCCTACTAAAAATACATCATCAAGTGGACTTCAGCTGGCTCAATCAACATTGACTGTAGGGTCAGGTGGACTAATAGGTAGCGGTTTCTTAAAAGGAGTGCAGTTTAAAAACATTCCAGAAAATTATACTGATTTTGTTTTTGCTGTTTTAAGTGAAGAAAGGGGGCTTATTTGTGCACTAATATTACTATTATTATATGGTATTATTATATATAGATTAATTAAAATTGCAAAAAACTCCAAAGATATTTTTGGAACTGTAATAAGTGTAGGACTTGTATCTAATTTGTTATTTTCAATTTTTCAAAATATAGGGATGAATATAGGAATTATGCCTATTACAGGAATAACACTTCCTTTTATGAGTTATGGGGGTAGTTCTCTTTTAACAAGTTTTATGTTGTTAGGCATTGTATTAAATATAGGAATGAGGCGAAAGAAAATAAACTTTTAGTATGCTTATAGTGTGAGAATACTATTAAATGTATCAAGGAAAATACATTATCTTATATATATCGTATAAAAAATTATCCTCTAAAAATATTTTGGATTTATAGTAATAGAGTGAAAGCTTAAGTGTTTAACAAAGTACCACCTTATCTAATGATATGGTGGTACTTTTGATGATATATACGAATGCTACAAACTAAATATTCAACTAACAACTTTAAAAAATAATAGTAATACTAAGATAAAAGGAATAAATGTTGCTGGGAATCCTTTATACCATTTTTTATTATATATAAAAGAAACTATAATCCAATTTATTGTACATCCTAAGAATATTAGACATGTACCATAAAATAAAAAGCAAGAATTGTTACTTATTTTATATATACCTGAAAGCAATATTGTATAAAACAAAAAATCTCCTAATCCTTTTGTTGGTATTGGTTTTTTATCTTTAAATGACTTACCATATACAATTAATTTCCACATCAAATTTTTGTTTGCCATAACTTTAGCATTTGTAGTTTTTGACCCAATTTTTGTGAAACTGATAATATAAAATATTGATACTCCCATACCAATTGCAATTAAATTGGATATTGAAATAATTTTACCGATTATAATTCCAATACAAATCACACATATCAAACACACCCAACTATTAATAATTAAATGTTATTTATGATATTTTACTTGTCGCATTTATAGCTAATATTAGTTAGTTACTAATAAACAATAAACCAATAATGTTGGCATTTGATTTGTGTAATGACATATAGGTTTCTATTTTTTATATCTATACTTGATTCATAGATATAAAAAAATAACATCTATAAAGGTGAGTTGCAAAATTAAAAGAATCCCCATTTCTGAGGATTCTTTTAAGCGTACACTATTATATTGTCGTCATATTTTACCTACTAACTTTTCCTAAACCGTCACCATTCATAAGTTTCATTACTTCGTCTACAGATGAAAGGTTGACATCACCATTCATGCAATATTTAAGACATGAAC
>NZ_CALEVF010000383.1 GCF_937920395.1 uncultured Clostridium sp.
CATAACAAAAATCCGAATCTATATCTGGCATTGATACTCTTTCTGGATTTAAGAACCGTTCAAAAATAAGGCTATATTTAATAGGATCAATCTTTGTTATATCTAAAGTATAAGCAACTATTGAACCTGCCGCAGACCCACGCCCAGGACCTGTTGGAATTTCATGATCTATTGCAAACTTGATAAAATCCCATACTATAAGAAAATAATCTACATATCCCATTTGTTTTATTATATTAAGTTCATATTCAAGTCTATCCACATACAACTTAGCAGTTGGATTGGCCCCTGCTATTTTATTTATGGACTCTATAGAGAATCCATCAGTAAGTACAGCACTAAACTCCTCATATCTAGGAGCTAGGCCAGCGTAGCAGTGTTCTCTTAGAAATTCATAAGGATCTACACCCTGGGGCAATGGAAACCTTGGAAGTTTAGATACATGAAATTCATAATCAAAATTACACATCTCGGCTATTTTAACTGTATTGCTAAGTGCCTCTGGAACATACGCAAAAGTCTTTTGCATCTCTTCAGGAGACTTTAAGTAAAACTGATCTGATGGATATCTCATTCTATTTTCATCATCAACAGTTTTTGCTGTTTGAATACACAAAAGAATATCATGAGCCTTTGAATCCTCTTGCATTATGTAATGAGTATCATTTGTACAAATTAGTGGAATTCCTGTATCCTTTGATAATTTAACCAAGAGTTCATTAACCTTAAACTGGTCTTGCATACCATGATATTGAAGCTCCAAATAATAGCCATCCTTGAATATATCTCTATATTTCAATGCTATTTCCTTAGCTTTTTCATAATTATCTCGTAAAAGAAGGCTTTGAACTTCACCACCAAGACAAGCACTACTAGCAATTATTCCTTCACTATACTTTGATAGAAATTCATAATCAACCCTCGGTTTATAATAAAAACCCCTAATGGACGCTGCTGATACTATCTGCATCAAATTTTGATAACCCTTAGCATTCTTAACTAAAAGTATTAAATGGTGGGTAGCATTATCCCTGTCTGGTTGCTTTATATTCATAGATTTAGCCGCAACATATACTTCACAACCGATAATAGGTTTGATTCCTTGTTCTTTCGCTTGTTTATAAAATTCTACGCATCCATACATTACTCCATGGTCTGTTATAGCAATACTTTTCATACCTAACTCTTTGGTTTTAGCTATAAGCTCTTTAATCTTTCCCGAACCATCAAGAAGGCTATACTCTGTATGCACATGAAGATGTACAAAACTCCCTAAATCTTCTTTTTCTTTTGTCCTTAGTTCTTCAGTCATTTTTTCACTTCCCCTCAAACCATAAATTATATAAACATATTATTTACCAAATATTTTGGCTGAAATCATAGACTTTGCAATAGGCTCATTATTCTTATTGTACATGTTTATTTCTACCTTAGAAAAACTCCTACCTTTATCAATGATTTTTGCATACACATCTATATCACTACCCATTTGCACAGGTTTCATAAAATACGACATAATACTATCTACTGAGATGTTAATATTATTATTCTGCCTTAATGACATAATCCCCATAGTTGATAAGAGCATATTTAGTGAACTCCAAGAAGCCGTTCCAAAAGGATCTAACATCTGTGGTATGATTTGACCATTAAAATGCAAACTATTCTCCTCGTGTACACATGTAAAATTCATTAAAATAAGGTCTTCTAAAGTTTCAGCAACTTGTGGTTGCCTAAGTGCAAACTCCATTGCTTTTATAACATGTTCTATAGTTAGAACCCCTACAAGTTTTTTCCTATCAACCACAGGACAAATTTTAATTCCATCCCAACCCATAATATGAGCTGCATAAGCTATAGTTGTTTTAGGTGTTACACATACAGGGTTCTTATTCATAATTTTATTGATAAGTTCATCATCATCGTTACATCCTTGTAGATCTCTTAATGTAACTATCCCAATAATTTTCATGTTCTCATCAAGCACTGGATATCTCTCATGGTTAGTCTCTATCATTAGTTGCCTCCAAGTAGCAACAGTGTCAGTACCCATAAGACAAGTAGTATTAGTATCCATCACATCTTCAACTAAAATAATTTCCTTTTTGATCATAGTTTCATAAAGAGCTTTGTTTATCATGCTAGCCACTGTAAAACTATCATAAGTTGACGATAAAACAGGAATTCCTTTTTCATCCGCAAGTTTCTTTACCTCTTCACTACAATCAAAACCTCCAGTAATTAGTACTGCTGCCTCATTTTCAAGAGCAAGTTGTTGTGCTTCTTCTCTATTTCCAACAATAAGAAGGTACCCTGGTTTCAGATATCTAATTATTGATTCAACAGACATTGCTCCAATAATAAATTTATTTAAACTTTTATTTATCCCCTCTTTACCACCCAAAATAGTAGCATCAAGGATTCTTATAACTTCAGCATAAGTAAGACTATCAATATTTTTTTTATATACCTTCTCAACTCTTACTGTTCCAACTCTAGGAACGGTATTAACAATACCCATGTTCTCTGCTTCTTTTATCGCTCTATAGGATGTTCCATCACTAATACCTAGTTCAGAACTTATGCCTCTTACAGATATTTTGGTTCCAATTTGCAGCCCAAGTATATGATTAACTATCTCCTCATGCTTTGACATTATCTTCTTACCTTCCTTCTTTCCTTAATTCTTCAGCAATTTTTTCTATTCTTCTTAATCTATGATTAATACCAGATTTTCCTACTGGAGGTTCAAGTATTGCTCCAAGTTCTTTTAAAGATTCATCAGGATACTCAAGCCTCAACTCAGCTATTTCCCTCAAATTTTTGGGCAATCTCTTAAAACCTATTTCATTTTGTATTAATTTTATACTTTCTACTTGTCTAACTGATGCATTTACTGTTTTACTAAGATTAGCAGTTTCACAGTTCACAAGTCTATTCACATTATTTCGCATTTCTTTCATTATCCTTACATTTTCTAGAAATAGCAAAGAATTATGTGCTCCAATTATGTTAAGAAGATCAACAATTTGTTCACCTTCTTTAATATAAATAACAAAACTACTTTTTCTTTGTATTATTTTTGAAAATAATCCATAGCTATTAATAAGTGTGCTTAATTCCTGTGCATAATCACTATCATGAGTCACAAACTCAACATGGTAGTTCTTTTCAGGGTTACTAATACTTCCACCACCTAAAAAGGCCCCTCTTATATATTTACGTTTGCATTCCTCAGCATCAATTAACCTACTAGGTATAGTATAATCTATTGAAAAAAAGTTTTCATCCTCAAGGACTGCCACTTGCTTTAATAAGTCTTTAACACCCATTTCTTCTGTAATTATAACGACATATACATTTTTTTTCTTAAGTGAATTACTTCTCTTAACTAATAATCTAGCATGAATACCAAAATGTTCCTTTAACAATTTAAAGATAAGTCTTGCTATCGCAGGATTTTCAGTTGTTATTTGAAAATTTATTTGTTTGTTTGATCCAAGTCCAATAGTTCCACTAACCTTCATTATAGCCGCCATTTCAGCCATGGCCTCTTGCTTGCTCATATCTGTAAATCTACAAATTTCATTTTTAACCTTAGACGAAAATGACATTACTCTACTCCTTATTGCGTTTATTTTCCTTCAGGCTCTGTGATAAATAAAAGTATTCAACTATTTTCTTTTTATCGTTAAAGAACTTTTTCTCCATAATTGTTTCTATTAATATGGTTGCAAGCTTATCCGTATCATGTCTTATATGATCTTTCCCTACTTTAACAAAATTACTTTTAATTACCCCTATGCCGTGTTTTTTAATTTCCTCTTCATTTACAATAACCATATTTGAATTATCAATATGATATTTCAGTTCTAGTTCACTACTTATTTTCCCTGTATTCACCAAAACATAATCAACGACTTTGCCTTTAGCGTGTCTATTTATAGCCTTAATATGATCACTAACACTATAATTGTCACTCTCACCCGGTTGGGTCATTATATTTGACACATAAATTCTTATAGCTTTTGTCTTATACAATGCATTTCTTATTTCTTTTACTAGTAGATTAGGAATAATACTAGTGTAAAGACTTCCCGGGCCTAAAATTACTGCATCCGCTTCACCTATAGCAACTAACGCTTCCTTAAGTGCCCTAGCATCTTTAGGTTCTATAAAGACTTCATCAATAGGACTCTTATTCTCTATTACACCTTTAGGAATATTAGATTCTCCATCAATTATATTCCCATTTTTAAGCTTCGCCTTTAATGTCATATTATCTAAAGTAACTGGTATAACCCTACCCGTTACCGCTAGTACAGAACTCATTTTCTGTACAGCTTCCTCAAAATTGTTAGAAATTCCATCCATCGCTGCTAAAAACAAATTACCAAAACTCTGATCCTTTAATCTTCCATCTTTAAATCTATATTGTAATAATTCATCCATTAATGGTTCTGTATCTGCTAAAGCTAAAATACAATTTCTAATATCTCCAGGAGGAAGGATTCCTAAATCATCTCTTAAAACACCTGATCCCCCACCATCATCTGCAACTGTAACTATTGCTGTTATATTATTAGTATATTTTTTAAGACCTCTAAGCATTGTAGATAAGCCGGTGCCTCCACCAATCACTACAATCTTAGGTCCCTTTACAAGTACTCTCTTTTCATATATCAAATCTTCCAATTTTGTTGAACTTATATCAACATCAACACTACCTGTGTTAATCAATATAACAAAGAATTTTATAACTTGCATTATAGCAAGATATATGGTCAAAGCTCCAAACACTATAATCAGTGCTGCTAGAGCCATTTTTGACATAGAGTGGTAATGTTTATTTATTAGTTCGACAACTCCAAATACTAAAATAGAAGCACCTACAATACCTAGAAGAATCCACCTTTTTATATTAATCCCAGGCTTCAACAAATTCTTTAGCATCATAGCTTACCATCACCTCTATTTACATCTTCATTTATGTCCCTATGATCTATATTAACGTTATATCCATTATGCTTAAGGATTTCATAAATTCTATTTGCTATAGCAACAGATCTATGTCTTCCCCCTGTACATCCTATGGAAACTATAAGTTGTCTTTTTCCTTCTTTTTTATAATTCGGGATAAGGAACTGTAACATATCTTGAAGTTTTTCTATAAATACTTTAGTCCCCTCAAAATCTAATACATAATCTCGAACCGGTTGGTCATTGCCTGAATACTTCTTAAGTTCTGGAATATAAAAAGGGTTTGGCAAAAATCTAACATCAAATACCAAATCGGAATCCACAGGAATACCATATTTAAATCCAAACGAAACCACAGTTATAACAAGTTTAGTTTCTATTTGCCCTTCCTCACCATAAATATTATTTATTTCTTCTGTAAGTTCTCTTGCAGAAAGCTTAGATGTATTAATTATATGGTCGGCACGCTCACGAACATCCTTAAGTTTTCGTCTTTCAGTTTCAATTCCATTTACAACTCTTCCCTCTGGTGCTAGAGGATGTTTACGCCTTGACTCTTTATATCTTTTAATAAGCACTTTATCTGAAGCCTCTAAAAATAATATTTCATACTCATATCCTTCATCTCTTAGATACGTTAAGCTTTCAAACAAATCATCAAAAAACTTTCCACCACGAATATCTATAACTAAAGCAATTCTGTCAATATTACCATTAGATTGATAACATGCCTCAGCAAATTTGGGAATTAGAACTGGTGGCAAATTATCCACACAAAAGAATCCCAGATCCTCAAGATTTCTTACCGTCTGTGTTTTTCCAGCACCTGATAACCCTGTCAATATAACAAATCTCATTAAAAAAAACCCCCTCTACAAAATCAAGAATTTCTATTATACCAAATATTTTATTATTACTAATAATATTTCAATATTATCAATTATTCGCCTTAAATGCTTGTCTACTTAGTTGTACTAATACAGTTTCATTTTTAATTATAACACAAATAATCATAATTATAGATATGTAAATATAAAAAAAATGCACAACATTTTGTCTTATTGTGCATTTTAAAATCATATTTATTTTATCGTTTTTTAATTATTCATAAAAAGATCATTGATTTAACGAAATTTCAGAAGACTCTTTGTCCTCTCCCCATATCTTTACCTCGGTATCAAGCTTTACACCAAACTTCTCTTGTACTTCATCTTGTACAAGCTTGATTAAATCCAAAATATCTGTTGCACTTGCATTCTTTTTATTAATAATAAAACCTGAATGTTTAACAGACACTTCTGCATCACCAACATGAGTACCTTTCAAATTTGAATCTTGTATAAGCACACTTGCGTAGTGCCCCTCAGGTCTTTTAAACGTACTTCCTGCTGATGCATATTCTAAAGGTTGTTTATCACTTCTTTTTTTTGCAAGGTCATCCATTCTAGCTTTTATAACTGCCTTGTCACCTGGCTCTAGCTTAAGAGTAACACTTATCACTGTATATCCATGTTTAAGAACAGCGCTACTCCTGTAAGAAAGCTCCATCTCATCTTTTTCTATAGTTAATAATTCTCCATCCTTGTCTATTGCAAGTATGCTATCTAGAACCATAGACATTTCGCCATTATATGCTCCTGCATTCATAGCAGCTGCGCCACCAATGCTACCTGGTATTCCATTAGCAAATTCAATACCTTTAAGCCCACTATCTAATGCTGACATTGTAACATCATATAAGCTAGCTCCGCTTTGAGCTGTTATTTCATTTCCATCAACCTCAATTTTATTAAGATTACATAGTTTTATAACAACGCCGCGAATTCCACCGTCCTTAACTAATAAATTAGAACCTTTTCCTATTAAAAAATAGTTAACCTTATATTTTTTGCATATTTTTATTAAAGCTTGAACTTCCAGGACATCATTTGGTGTTACCAAAATATCAGCCGGTCCACCCACTCTAAAAGAAGTATGGTTTTCCATTAGTTCATCCACCATTATATTAGCATTATCTGTCACTTTATTTATTTGTTTAAGTATTTCCGTATATGATTTCATCATTCTACTCCTTGAAAATATTAATATATTTATAATCTTACACAACATAATATAAATAATATTTATATTATGTAAGTTATAGTTCCTTTAGTTTAACCTTTTTACTAAGATATTTCAACCGTTTAAATTTTTGATGTACATAAGTATTACGTCTAAGGTCATTTATTGTTTTTAAAATATTCTATAACACACTGGGTTGACTTACTGTCCATAGATGGTGTATCCATTAGTTCTTTTGTACTAGCGCCTTTTATATTATCGATACTACCAAACTTTTTAAGTAGCTCTCTTCTTCTCTTTTCACCTATATTAGGTATGTTGTCTAGCACAGAATATAATGTTCTTTTATCCCTAAGCGTTCTATGATAAGTAATTGCAAATCTATGAACCTCATCTTGCACTCTAGTAATCAAGTGCATACTTTGGGAATTACTTTTCATAAATAGTTCTATATTATTATATATTAACCCTCTAGTTTTGTGTCTATCATCCTTGACCATTCCACATACTGGTATATCGATATTGAGGTTATTTAAAACCTCAAGAGCCACATTAACTTGGCCTTTTCCACCATCCATAAGAATTAAATCCGGAAACACACAAAACTTGCCTTTACTAAGTTCTAAATTTCTCTCTTTTATTCTCTTCACCTCATCAAGGCCTCGACGAAATCTTCGTTCTAAAATTTCTCGCATACTGTCATAATCATTTGCACCTATTACTGACTTTATCTTAAACCTTCTGTAATCGCTGCTTTTAGGCTTTCCTCCTTCAAAAACCACCATACTCCCTACAGAATCTACCCCCATTATATTTGAGATATCATATGCTTCGATTCTATCAGGTATTTCATCAAGTTTTAATAATTCTGTAATCTCCTGCATTGCAATTTTATGAATTTCCTTATCCTGCATATCTTTCAATTTAAAATTCTCAAGAGTTATCTTAGCATTGTTTGCTACCATCTCTAAAGTCTTTTTCTTTTCTCCCTTTTGAGGAATCTTAATAATTACCTTTGAATCTTTTTTATCACTAAGCCACTGCTCAAGTATTTCTACCTCACTTATAAAAGGTACATAAATTGTTTTTGGAATAAATGCAGTCCCACCATAAAATCTCTTTATAAATTCTTCTATAAGTTCATTCCCTACATCCTCTGCTTCATCATTTAAAATAAAGTGTTCTCTACCTACAATCTTGCCATCTCGAAGGAAAAACACTTGAATACAAACATCTTTTTCATCAACATATAAATTAATGAAATCTTCATTTTCACAATTTCCTATAATAATCTTCTGTTTCTCATTTATTTTTTCTATAGCCATTATTTTATCCCGAAACACCACTGCTTTTTCAAACTCCAAAGCTTCCGATGCATTCTCCATTTTCCTTTTTAATTCATCCCTTATACTTTTATCTTTTCCTGTAAGTAGCTCCAAAGCACCTTTTATAATCTTTCCGTAATCTTCTTTACTAATATAGCCTGTACAAGGGGCTTTGCATAGTCCTATATGATAGTTCAAACATGGTCTATCATGCAGGACACCCTCTTTAATATTTCTTCTACATGTTCGAAGCGGAAATATTTGTTTTATAAGTTCAATGGTACTATATACAGCTGCGGAATCTGTGTATGGCCCAAAATATCTTCCTCCATCACTTGCAATATTTCTAGTTACAAATATCCTTGGAAACTCCTCATTAATAGTTATCTTTATAAATGGATAATGTTTATCATCTTTTAGCAAGATATTATATCTTGGGGTATATTTCTTAATAAGATTACACTCAAGAATCAAAGCTTCCATCTCTGAATCAGTCACTATATATTCAAATTCAGCTATATTTTTCACCATAGCCTTAACTTTTACGGAATGATTTTTTGATGCCTTAAAATACTGCCTTACTCTATTTTTTAATATCTTAGCTTTTCCAACGTATATTATCTCACCAAGATTATTTTTCATAAGATATACTCCTGGTGCATCTGGAAGAGTCTTTAGTTGATAATCAAAGTCAAACACAACAGCGTACCCCCTTTATGTTATATAATCATATTAACTTAAACATATATATTAAGAATTATACTTATACGTTTAAATTTCCCGGGCAATTTATTACAACTTACTACATATATTATTCATTCTATCTAATCATTCATTTTATACGTCATTATATCTAATTATACTACTAAATAAATTGTGACAGATAAAATATAAAGTCAAATATTATAATAATATTTGACTTTATATTTTATCCATTATGTTCATACTACACATTTCTTATAATCTACAATGTTATAGCTTTACTTCAAATAAGTTCTAATAAGTTCTCTAGTTATCTCAGCAGCTTTTACACCGCCTTGTCCGCCTTCCTCTACAATTACTGCTATCGCAATTTGAGGATCATTATAAGGTGCAAATCCAGTAAACCAAGCATGTGGTGCTTCTTGTTTACTTGGGTCATCATGGTCTGCAGTACCTGTTTTACCACTAACCACTATACCAGGAAGAGCTGCGCTAGCGCCTGTACCTTGAGCCACTACAGCCTTCATTAACCCCTTCATGATATCAGAATTGTTTTTTGTCATCACTTGTCCAAGTTGCTTAGGCTGCAAAGTTTCTATAGACTTACCCTTGCTACTTAATATTTCTTTAACAAGCATTGGTTCCATCATGAGACCACCATTAGCAACTGCACTCACAACTAATGCCATTTGCATAGGTGTAACTAGAACACCTGCCTGACCAATAGCACTCTGCGCAATATTACCTTTTTCATTGTTTTTATAACTTGGAAATACACTGTTTTCTACAGTTAAACCTATAGTTGGAATGTTTTTATTAAAATAAAATTCCTCAGCTGTTTCCTTTAGTTTATCATTTCCTAAATCAAGACCTAGTGACCCGAAAAATACATTACTAGAATGCATATAAGCAGATTTAAAATCTATATTACCAAAAGATTCACCATTATAATCTCCCAAAAGTCTTGTTCCATTGACAACTAAACTGCCATTATCATTTAAACTACTATTGTAAACATTTGCTATATTTTCTAAACCACTTGCTGCCGTAACAGTCTTAAATGTAGAACCCGGTGGATATAGCCCAGAAACTGCTCTATTAAGTAGTGGCATTTCCTTATTTGCATTTATGCTCTTCCATTCTGCAGCTAAATTATTAGGGTCATAAGATGGCGTCGATACCATAGCTAAAATTTCGCCAGTTTTAGGGTTCAACGCTACTATAGAGCCTCGATGATTACCTAAAAGCTCATATGCCTTATTTTGAAGTTTAGAATCAAGCGTAGTTCTTAAACCATTACCAACTTTTTGATCCTCATTTTTATTAAAAAACACAAATTTTGAAAGTACATCATCATCATTATTACCCATAAGTTGTGCGTCATATTTTTTTTCAAGACCAGAAAGCCCATAAATAGGGTCCATATAACCTATAGCATGTGCAAAAACTGTACCTTGCAAATATTGTTGTTTTTGAGATGTTTCACTCGTCTTCGTACTTTTTGTTAAAGCTAACATATTCCTGTCATAAATTGTTCCGCGTAGAACCTTATTTCTTTCTGCCCAAAGCCTTCTATTAAATGTACTAGCTACAGCTTTCTGACTATTAAACATATACGAATAAGATATGTAGGTAATCAAAGCAATAAATAATAATAAAAATACAAATAAGACTCTTTTTATATTTCCAACAAAATCATTCATAATTTTGACCGTCCTCCGAAATTTTTTGAAGTATACCTAGCGAGAAGAAAGTTATTAACATAGAACTTCCTCCAGCACTAATTAATGGCAGTGTTATACCCGTTAGTGGAATCGCTCCAACTACTCCTCCTACTATAACTAATACTTGAGCAGCTAGCATTGTACTATATCCCACCGCAAGTAGTCTAGTAAAATTATCCTTGCTATAAATAGGTACCCTCATACACCTGTAAAACAATAAAAAGTATAAAATAAGAATAGCAAATCCAGTAACAAGTCCCATTTCCTCACAAATAGCAGCAAAAATAAAATCTGTAGTAACTACTGGAACCATTCCAGGATGTCCAAGGCCAAGACCTGTTCCGAAAAGGCCTCCCGAGGCTATGGAAATTAAAGATTGTACTACCTGTAGTCCTTGATCGGTAGCATACTTCCATGGGTTACCCCAAATCATAAACCTCAGCCTCACATGTCCAAACATTTGATAACTTATGAATCCGCCTATTATAAATAGTACTAAACATATTAGGATATATTTAAAATTTGAAGTAGTAATATATAACATGGTTATTGATATAGCAAAAAATAGAAGGGCTGAACCCAAATCTTTTTGAACTACCATGAATCCAAGTGATATCATAACTACTATTCCAGGTTCAATTAAGGCCTTAAATTTAGAAATTTCTGAATTACCCTTTGTTTTTATTCCATAATACTGCAGCGATGATGCTAAATAAGCCACCAGTGATAATTTACCAAATTCTGTTGGTTGAAAAGTAAACCCCGCTATTTCTACCCAATTTTTAGAACCATTAGTTCTAGCTCCCATTATACTTCCCAATGACATAAGAATAAGAGTACATATCATATAAAAATATTTGTACTTTCCAAACTTACTTAAACTCGGGAAAAGAACTACAACCAAAATAAATACAGCAATTCCAACTGCATAAAAAATAACTTGTTTCATCGCAACTGTTGAGTCTAGCCTATATAACATTCCTATACCTATGACCGCCAATACATTTGAAAAAAGCAAAATGTATTTGTCCCCATCTGGATAAAATCTTCTTATTATAAAATGCGAAGATGCAAAAACAACACAAATTATTCCACCCATTACTAAAGCGTTTGTATCAAACTTATTTTTCCCAATCAAATACATATTCAAAAATAAAACTATACACAAAAGATAAGTATACCGCAGAAGCTTCTTCTCTTGTTTTATACTATCCATAATATCACCTCGTTTGCGCTCATAATTTACCCTATAACCCTAAATGTTGAAGTTCCTATTTTAATTACGTCACCTTTTTTTATATACACTGTATCCTTAACCGGTTTATTGTTCAGCATAGTACCATTTGTGCTTCTCAAATCCTGCAAAATATAATCTGTGTTTTTTAAATATATTCTTGCATGCTCAGAAGACACATATTTATCTCCCAGAATTAAAAGATTATCTGCCTTTCTACCGATTGTTAGTTGGTCATTTAATGGTATAACTGCTCCCACCCTTAAATTAAGATTATCTCCTCTATCAATAACTTCAAGACCCATAGTTTTCTTTCTAACTGGTTTCTTTTTTGCACCACCTTTTATGTCTTTATACATTATTCTCAATGCAAATATTATTATAATGTAAATAATCGCTATAATTGCATATTTCATAATCTTGCTTATCTCAGCCATAATGCACTTTCTCCTCTTTAAAAAATAATCAAAGGCTAGCATTCATTTTATGCTAGCCTTATATAAATTATAACATTTTTTTTAGATAATGTCCTGTATATGAATTTACATTTAAAGATATTTCTTTTGGTGTACCAGTGCATAAAATGCTTCCACCCTTGTCTCCACCCTCAGGTCCTAAGTCTATAACGTTGTCTGAACACTTTATAACATCTAGATTATGTTCAATTACAACAACTGTATTTCCTGAATCTACAAGTCTTTGAAGTATTATAATAAGTTTACTAACATCATCAATGTGAAGTCCTGTAGTAGGTTCATCTAAAATATAAAACGTCTTACCCGTACTTCTCTTAGATAATTCAGAAGCAAGTTTAATTCTCTGAGCCTCACCACCTGATAACTGAGTTGAAGGTTGACCGAGACGTATATAACCAAGACCAACATCCATTAATGTTTTAAGTTTACTATGAATTCTCGGAATATTCTCAAAAAACTTAACAGACTCTTCAACAGTCATATTTAAAATATCATCAATGTTTTTCCCCTTATACTTAACCTCTAAAGTTTCTCTGTTATATCTTTTTCCCTTGCAAACTTCGCAAGGAACATAAACATCAGATAAAAATTGCATTTCTATTTTGATTATTCCATCACCGTGGCAAGCTTCACATCTTCCACCCTTCACATTAAAGCTAAATCTTCCTGGTTTATATCCCCTTATTTTCGACTCAGAACTCATGGAGAAAACATCACGAATCACATCAAAAACGCCAGTATATGTAGCTGGGTTTGACCTTGGAGTACGCCCTATAGGCCCTTGGTCAATATTGATAATTTTATCTATATTTTCCCACCCTAAAATATCTTTATGAAGTCCAGGATTCTTTTTAGAATGATTCAATTTTTTATTAAGACCTTTAAATAAAATTTCATTTACCAAAGTACTCTTTCCAGAACCTGAAACACCAGTAACTGAAGTAAATACACCTAATGGAAAATCAACACTAACATTCTTTAAATTATTTTGCCTTGCATTAAGTATTTTTATGCAGTGGCCATTTGATCCTCTTGTTTTGCTTGGAATCTCAATCTTTTTCTTGCCACTTAAATATTGCCCTGTAATCGATCTTTCACAATTTTTTATATCTTCAATTGTGCCTGTAGCGACAATTTCTCCACCATGTTCACCAGCACCTGGGCCAACATCTACAATGAAATCTGATGCCTTCATAGTATCTTCATCATGTTCTACAACAATTACAGTATTTCCTATATCTCTTAAATGTTTTAATGTCTTTATAAGTTTATCATTATCCCTTTGATGAAGACCAATACTAGGTTCATCTAATATGTATAAAACGCCCATCAGACTAGACCCTATCTGAGTTGCAAGTCTTATTCTTTGTGCTTCTCCACCAGATAATGTTGCTGCTGATCTAGCTAAATTAAGATAATCAAGCCCAACATCCTTTAAAAAATTAAGTCTATCTTTTATCTCTTTAAATATTTGATTAGATATAATCTTATTTTTCTCTGATAATTTTATATCATTTAAAAATATAACTTCATCTATAATAGATAATTGACAAAATTCACTTATATTCTTACCACCAACTGTTACTGCAAGTACCTCAGGGCTTAACCTTGCACCCTTACACTTAGGACATGCATTGTCACCCATATATTGTTCTACATCTTTTTTTATATAGTCAGAAGAGGTTTCAAAATATCTTCTCTTTAAGTTATTTATAATACCTTCATATGAATGATTAAAAGTACCCGATCTATACTCCTTAACATAATTAACCTTAACTTTTTCACCATTTGTTCCATACAATAATATCTTAAGAATTTCTGGGTCATAATCCTCTATTGGTGTATCCAAACTAAATTTGTACTTTTCACTCAGAGCCCTTAATACTGAAAAAGTCCAGGAGTCTTCCTTAAGACTGCCTTCCCCAAAAGACATAACAGCTCCGCCTTTAATACTCTTACTTTTATCTGGTATTATGAGGTCCTCATCAATTTCCATAAGAGTACCAAGTCCATCACAATAATCGCACTTACCATAAGGAGCGTTAAAAGAAAACATCCTAGGGGCCAACTCCCCAATGCTAATACCACAATCTATACAAGCAAAATGTTCACTAAAAAGTATATCTTCACCATCGACAACACTTGCGATAGCAGTACCTTCTGCTAATTTTAATGCACTCTCTAAAGATTCGGTAAGTCTACTTCTTACTTCCTCTTTTACAGAAATTCTATCTATTACTATCTCTATATTATGTTTTTTAGTTTTTGTTAGTTTTATATCCTCTTCCATAAGTTCTACAGTAGTGCCATCTATTCTAGCACGCACAAAACCATTTTTTTTAATATTCTCTATTACCTTGGCATGTTCACCCTTTTTTCCCCTTATCACTGGAGCTAAAATTGAAATCTTAGTTTTTAGTGGCATCTCCATTATTCTATCCACCATTTGATCCACAGTCTGCTGAGTGATTTCCTTTCCGCACTTAGGACAATGTGGTATTCCAACCTTAGCATAAAGTAATCTCAAATAGTCATAGATTTCAGTTACAGTACCCACTGTAGAACGTGGATTCCTATTAGTAGTTTTCTGATCTATAGAAATAGCAGGTGATAACCCATCTATATATTCAACATCAGGCTTATCCATATTACCTAGAAACTGCCTTGCATAGGCAGATAATGACTCTACATATCGTCTTTGTCCCTCAGCATATAATGTATCAAAAGCAAGGGATGACTTACCAGATCCTGAAAGTCCAGTAAACACTATTAACTTGTCCCTTGGTATCTCCAAATCAACATTTTTTAAATTATGAACCTTAGCGCCTTTTATAAAAATCTTATCTCTCATGTTCTCCTCCTCAGTTACAAAACAATCAAACCAGAATATTCTCTCCATTAAATTTAAATGTCTTTAATCTGCTTTTTAAGTTTATAAATTATATCTCTAAGCTGAGCAGCCTTTTCAAAATGTAAATCCTTAGCTGCCTGCTTCATCTCATTTTCATACTTATCCATTAATTTCTTAGTTTCATCATAATTTGCTTCTTTAGCTGCTTCAAGAGATTCATATATCTCTTCATCCTCAGCTACCGTTATAGATCCTATTACATCTCTAATATCTTTTACAATAGTAGTTGGTACTATATCATGCTCTTCATTATATTCCATCTGAAGTTTACGTCTTCTTGTAGTTTCATCCATAGCCTTCTTCATAGACTTTGTAATTCTATCTGCATACATTATTACTCTACTCTCTGAATTTCTTGCAGCTCTTCCTATTGTTTGAATTAATGATGTTTCAGAACGTAAAAATCCTTCCTTATCTGCGTCAAGTATCGCAACAAGTGCAACCTCTGGAATATCTAATCCCTCTCTTAAAAGATTTATACCTACTAACACATCAAATGTGCCAAGCCTAAGATCCTGGATAATTTTCATTCTTTCTATTGTATCAATATCCGAATGCAAATAAGTTATTTTCATATCCATTTCTCTAAAGTATTTAGTCAAATCCTCTGACATTTTTTTAGTTAACGTTGTAACCAAAACTCTAAAGCCTTTTTTTATTGTGTCCTGAATGCTAGCATATAAATCATCTATTTGTCCTTTAACTGGCCTTATAACAATCTGCGGATCTAATAATCCTGTAGGTCTTATTACTTGTTCTGCAATGTTTTCACTATGTTCTTCCTCATAAGCACTTGGTGTTGCGCTTACAAATACTGTTTGATTCATACTTTCCTCAAACTCTGGAAAAGTTAATGGCCTATTATCATAAGCTGACTTAAGCCTAAAACCGTAATCTATTAAATTAGTTTTTCTTGATTTATCCCCACCAAACATAGCCTTAACCTGTGGAAGAGTTACATGACTCTCATCTATAAACATCAAGAAATCCTTTGGAAAATATTGCATCAATGTTTGAGGTGCTGTTCCGGCAGGTCTACCATCTAATATTCTAGAATAATTCTCTATACCAGTACAGTATCCAACCTCCCTCATCATTTCAATATCATAATTAGTTCTTTGCTTAAGTCTTTGCGCCTCTAAAAGTTTGTCTTCTGAAATAAGTTCCTTTAATCTCGCCTCAAGCTCCTGTTCTATTTGAGCTATACCAACCTCTAATTTATCCTTCGAGGTAGCAAAATGGGAAGCCGGGAAAATAGATACATGTTTACGGATTCCTATAGTTTCTCCTGTAAGAGCATCAAATGATCTTATTTTCTCTATTTCATCTCCAAAAAATTCTACCCTAATTCCCTCACTAGATGACGATGCAGGAAATATATCAATAGTGTCACCTCGCACTCTAAAAGTTCCACGAATAAAATTCATATCATTTCTTTCATACTGTATATCTACAAGATGTCTTATTACTTCATTTCTATCCTTTTCCATGCCTTCCCTAAGCGAAACCGTAAGCTTTTTATACTCCTCTGGATTACCAAGACCATAGATACATGAAACTGAAGCAACCACAATAACATCATTACGCTCAAGTAAAGCAGAAGTAGCTGAATGTCTTAATTTATCAATATCATCATTAACAGATGAATCTTTTTCTATAAATGTATCTGTCTGTGCAATATAAGCTTCTGGCTGATAATAATCATAATATGACACAAAATACTCAACACAATTGTCCGGGAAAAATTCCCTAAACTCTGAGCAAAGTTGCGCCGCTAAGATTTTATTATGAGCTAGCACCAAGGTAGGCTTTTGAACCCTTTCAATAATATTAGCCATAGTAAAAGTTTTACCTGAACCAGTTACCCCTTTAAGTGTCTGGAATTTGTCACCTGCTTCAATTCCTTTCACAAGGCTATCAATAGCCTGTGGTTGATCTCCAGTAGGTTTAAACTTTGAATGTAACTTAAACTCATACATAAAATCACCGCCTTGTTTATCATTATATGAACGTTTGTTCGTTACTTTATATTCTAACTATATCTTTTTAATATGTCAATATAGTATTTATTATTTTATATTAACTTAAGAATGTTTATCATTTACTATGATAACATCATTATGTACTATAATAGAGTTTTATTTAGCGATTTATTCTAGTAATTATTTACTGTATTTTATATGCTTTACAATAATACTAAATATGTACTAATAATAATTATTGTAAAAACTACTAAACCCACGCTCTTTAGTTTTAAATTAATTTTGCTATAAACGATATTACCTGCGCTGCTGGAATTAATAAAAACTGAGCTAATATTGTTCCTACTATTAATCCTCCAACAATAAAAATAATACATCTGTCAAACTGCATTTGACTACACTCTCCATTAATTACATCGTCAGTTAAAATTGATATAAATGGATCTATGAATATAACCATAAGTATTGTTGAACTGCCATTAATAACAGCTGATAATGTACTACAAGTGGTCCTTAAATCCGGGTTCAAACAACCTGCATACAATGATGCCAAAACACCAACAGTAGATATTGAAAAAGCTATAGAATTAAGCAAAATAATCTTTTTAGGCATTGCTTTGAAATTTTTAAGTTGTGCCAAATTTTCTTTTCTAGGTTTTGTAACGCTACTTTTAAACTGCTCTATTCCTGATTTTGAGAAAGCATGCAATAATAATTTAGGTATAGAACGATTAACACTAAACGATTCTACTACTTTTTCAAAAACCTTTATAAATGTTGGCATAAGTGCTGCACCAATAATAGTTGCAATTGTTGTAGAAAATAATATCCACCTAAAGGTAGATAATAAACTCTGAGGATTTCCTATTTTTATAGTACTCTCAATTGTTTTAGCAAGTAGTGGTGCTTGAATACTATTTGCAGTCCTAGACACCAACGCAAAAATATTAAATACTGCGAAAGATACTGCTATTCTCCCTGTTCTTACCCCTACAATTCTAACGGAATAAGCTAGCGTCGAAATTATAGAAATGATCATTGTAAGTATTAAAACTATTATTACTAGTGTAGACATTTAAATTCCCCCATCACTTTAGAATACAATTACATTTTAATTGTCATTATTTATAAACTTCATAATAACACATCTACCAAGTATATATTAGTTGTTAACCATCAAAATATAAAAAAAAAATAGGGTACCACGCCCCTATTCTATCACTTAGCATTTTATTTTATAATTCCTACAATATTAATATTGCATTCAAAAACTTCATTAGCTTTTCAATTTGAAATCTAAAAGTTTTGACAAATCATTTACATTTCCTTTGAAAGGGAAACAAAGTTGCTTATTATTATTTTCAAATACCATAAAAAATGGGTCCTCATGTTGTGGTATTATTATAAAAATATTATCAACAAGTGTATTCAGACATTTTCCCTCTAACCTAACAGCAGGATAAATCGGAACCTTCATTGCATACCCATCATCCGTAAGTGGTTTACTTTTTGGATATAAACTATCCACATCCTTTATCGAACTTAAAATCATATTATGAATTTCATCATTTAACTGAACTACCTTTACTACCTTATCTTGTTTTGGATCAAAAATTTGGATATATCTAAATTCTAAAGCAGAAGACACCGTTGAATGTAGCAACATAACAAACACAAACATAACTACTAATATTTTTTTCCTCATAAACATCACCCATTATTAATATTCCCATAATAAATTAAGTTATGTTACATTAAAATTTTTATTATCTCATATATTTTATTTTAATTAATCCACTAATCTAAGCTTTTAATATCTTTTAATTCCTTTATGAGTTCTTTATATTTTAAGTCTAATAATTCCACATTGTCTTTTTTACTTGGCATTGAAATTTTTCCTAAAACGTCTGAAATTTTATTTTCGATAATTAGCCTTCGATCCTTTTGATTAAAAACTTGTGGTTTATCATTTTGCTTTTCTACATATTCATCATATCCGCCACTAAAAGCGTCAATTTTATTGTTATTTATTATCATTAAATGATCCGCCACCTCACTTATAAATTTTCTATCATGAGAGACAAATAATATTGTACCTTTAAATTCTTTTAAAGCAGTTTCAATTGCCTCTGATGAGTAAATATCAAGATAATTTGTAGGTTCATCTAGAATTAGCATATTTATATCACTAGCAAATATTTTTGCAAAAGATACCTTTACTCTTTCCCCACCACTTAAAAGATTGATTTTTTTATGAATGTCCTCACCTCTAATCAAAAGTCTAGCCAACAATATCCGTACAAGAGTCTCATCATATACACTATCCTTAAGCACATTTTCAAGTATACTTTTTTCTTCATTAAGTATACTTAAATCTTGACTAAAGTAACCTATCTTTAGAGTACTAGAACTACTAATATTTGCGTCTTTCTCTATTATCATAGATATAAGTGTACTTTTGCCACAACCATTATTTCCAATTAAAGCGACCTTCCACCCATTACATACCTGAAAGTTTGCATTAACAAATATTTTTCTACTTCCAAAACTTTTGTTAATCCTGCTTCCTTTAATCAAAACTTTACTGTGTAATCTTTCAGTTTTCTGTATATCAACCTTTGTCATATATATATCTAAAGGTTTATCCTTTATTTCTAATTTCTCAAGCCTAGATTTAAGCGATGTCGCGTTATCTACATTCTTTTCCGCCTTTTGGTTTCCTAATCTATGAAGTCTTGCTTCAGAATTACCCATACGCTTAGGCGTTTTTCTCATACTATCTTTATGATGTTTTCTATCTACAATAGCTTCCTCAAGCCCTTTTTTTTCTCGTATAAACTTAGCATACTCAATGCTTTGTCTTTCCCTTTCTAATTGCTTGTGTTTTTTATAAAAACTGTAGTTTCCATTATATATTTTAATTTCCCCATTTTCTAACTCAATTATTTTATTACACAATTTATCTAAAAAAAATCTATCATGAGAAATCAGAACCAAAGCACCTTTATGGGCTAATAACTTTTCCTCTAAAAGTTTAATCCCTTCAATATCTAAATTAGATGTAGGTTCATCCGCAAAAATTATATTTGTTTTCCCACTTAAACTATTAGCAATCTTAAGTCTTGTCTTTTCCCCACCACTCATAAAACTGCTCTGATTTAATGGTACCTTAAACAAGCTAGCCACTTGAATGGAAGGCTTTTCATCAAAATTATAATCCAACTGAGTTATATAAGAATAACTACCATATATATTCACGTAACCTTCATCTGGAACTAGCTTCTTTGAAAGAATATCCATTAAAGTTGTTTTCCCAGTTCCATTAAGTCCTACAATTCCTATTTTTTCCTCAGAATTAATCTTTAAACTCTTAATGTCAAAAAGTAATCTATCACCAAAACTTTTTTTAATATTTCTTATTTGCAAAATTAACATAAAAAAACCCCTCCTTTTTTCCTGGAGAGGATAAAATTCGCACTAAAAAAACATATCAAAATAGTATTCTAAAGAATCCTTTACTAATACCAAAAAAATATAAACCTAGTGTACCTCTATCCCATCCAAAACTATAAAATTCCGCATTAAAAACAAACCCTTTAAAGGTTTAAATTTTCATGTAAATAAATTAGTCCATATAGATAAGATTAGATTCTCATTTCAGTCCACCATTTTCCTTTATTTAATATTGTATATTACCTATAATATTATACATAAAGTTACATTGTGTCAATACATAATATCTTCTTACAATCGTAACATATGAAAATTTATTTCTTTTCCAATATAAAAAACCAGTAGTTCCATTAATTAATGGCTCGGCCTTTCCCCCTAATGACTTGTTAAATATTACCTGAGTAACAAATATAAACGTAAAATAGCCCACACCTTAACTTAAGGCATGAGCTAGATTAAAGGTTTCTTGTCTCCTATTTTAATAATTAAAGAATTTTCACTTATAACATCATTTAATTTATTACCATCAACTGAACCTCAATTGGCTACCTCTTTAGATATCACCACTCTCGTCCAGAATCATTAGCCATTGAATTAACTGTGCCTTTAGGATATAGTACAGAATAGTGGTCAATTAGAGGATCACTATTGCTCTTTGATGAGTTGAATACCAGTAATAGTTTATACTCTTTACTTGCAATGTACCCAATAATTTCTTGACCATTAGCTTTTACATCATATGCAGGAGATCCCAAGGCCTTTTTTACCATAGAAAGAGAAACTTTGCTTATCTTATCGTCAAAAGTTCTGACTTCAAAAATTTGAGATCCTTTGTTAAATCCAAAAACTAGTTTGTATTTCGTAAACGTGGCATAATTTCCTTTAGCCTTTACTACATAATCGATTTTGTCTGCTTTTTCTAACTTTTCGTATACAGTATCAATATTAGTAGTTTTAGCAGGGAAATCAGAGTTAATGACTTTTCCTTGTTTTGCTAAGTTGAAAATGTTTGTAATAAGTGTTTTCTGAGAATCATTTTTTATATTTGAGGTATTATTAACAAGGTTACCTGCAGGTTGTTTAGTAGTTGACTTAGCTACAGTGGTACCTGTATTATTTGCTGTACTCTTAGTTGTACTATTGGCTGTATTATTTGTATTTTTAATTACAGCTTTGGGTGTGCTTGAGCATCCTACCATAATAGTTAAAATTAAGGCTGGTACTAGCAAAATTTTTAAGAACTTTTCAAGTATTGATATCATAATAATCCTCCTCTTTATTCTATTTTAATTTAAAATCCATTTAAATGAAGTAACTTTATTTGAGCTGAATAATCAACGAACGATGTATCCATATCCACGCTGGTATTTATTCCTTTTACTGTGCCAGTTGAACTATACTGCCACATTCTAACTATACCTGTATATGTAGTGGAATTCGCATACTGTGCCACCCAGTGATCATAAGAAGTAAGCATTTTGTCATCTAAAACTGATGTAAACCAGTACTTACTAGTATATATCATAGGATAGTATC
>NZ_CALEVF010000384.1 GCF_937920395.1 uncultured Clostridium sp.
AACTGCCATACTTAATCACTCCTTTTTATTTTGTTTTCACTTAATATATATGATGCTTACATTATTTGTGCGGAGGTTTTAACAACATTTCAGCTTCTAAACATTGATTAACTGGTGTAAGAGGAAATTTTTGTAGAAATGAAGAGATATGCATTGTAGTATCTTATATTGTATGGCACTATTTGTTGTAATTATTTTAATAAAGCATCCCAAGTATTATGACCAACTATTCCATCCGAAGGCAAACCATTACCAACAGATTTTTGATATTTAACAACAGTATTGAACGTACCACTACCAAATATACCATCCTGTAAACTCATAGCAAGTCTCTTCTGTAACCACTTAGTAATATTACCAGTATCTCCTTTTCTTACTATAGGACAAGCGGCAAGTGTCTTAGGACCATAGAAACCATCAACTGCAATATTGCCAAATCCTTGTTTGTTTAATTCAGCTTGTAGTTGTGATATCGAGTTATTAACTCTTGTTTCTGGTACTATTGTCACTTTAGCAGGTGTAGGATAAGTAGTCTGACCTGAAATTGAGTTTGTTATTCTTCCAGTAATACCATCAGAAAGTGCTTTGCCTAAAGCATCATGGCCAACCTTTCTATATATTGCTATATCCTCTGTGGCTTCACAGAAACATACCTCTACTAATACTGCAGTAGGAACACAAGATATTATGTCATGTAAATGTTGTACATTCATTCCATCTTTTAATCCTCTATTCTTAAAACCTAATGCTTGCAGATTATTTAGAATCCTAGTACCTATTTGAACAGCAGTTGGATTTTTAGGATTAATCCACACCTCACTACCTATCGCCCCTTTATAAGAATCATATGCTTTATTAAAATGCACAGGCACAAATAGATCTGAATTAGAGTTATTAGCAATATCTGTACCATACTTAAGATCTGCATTTTCACTACAATTACCTGGAGTGCCATCAAGAACCGTTTGTTGTGCTCTTTTTAAATAAGTTATTGTATCAACATATACTAATCTATCTTCTTTTAGTTCGTCTAATCCTCCAACATTAACTGCGCTGGCGCCCTGAGCGCTTGGATTATGCCCACCTCTTATTACTATTTTCATTAATAATTCCCCCTATTTATTATTTTATCTCTTTTTCTAAGCTACTACATAATAGCCTTTAATTTCTTAAGGGCATTTTTCTTGATCCTCGCATATTGGTGATAACTTTTATCAGAAGTAGCTGCTATTTCTGTAAGGGAATGGCCCATAATATAATATCTCTCTAGGATATAACGTTCAAAAGGTGGAAGAGTGTTAAGAGCGGTGTATAAATTTTTAACCTCATCGTAGGCTATAACTTCATCCTCTAAGGTGAATTCATAATGCTCCTCGGCATCAAAATCTATCATATTACTGTTTGGTACTTCACGAAAGTGTTTTATTTCTCCTTTTAAAAGTGCTTTAAGATTCATCTTTATAGCGGTGATACAATATCCATTAAAGCTGTTGCTGCCTAGTTTATATAATGATATAGCTTTTATCACTGACAAATGGCAATGTTGGATTAAATCCTCGGTGGTATAGCTTGGAATGTGGTACTTTGAACATTCTTTGATTATAAGGTATTTAAACTTTCCTAAGATAAGTACTGTAGCTTCGCTGTCACCATTTTTAGAATTCTCAACTAGTTTTTCCATAAATAAAGCACCGCCTTCTAATTTTTTTATTTAATATATAGTAAATATGATAATTTATTAAGCTATCCCAAGTAACTGTTTTTCTAAAAGATCAAAATCATAGGTTCTCTGTTCGTAATCACAAAAGCTACCACTTTTCAGGTCACGCGATCCACTATTGCTGCTACCGATGTTGTTACTTGTCCATTTTTTCTGATAGGCAATAACCTGCTCAGCGGTCCTTATGCCTTTACTTATCCAGCTATTGATGACTTGTGAAATATATTTGATATTTTTTGCATTATAGCTAACGGACTCTTTTATAGCCATAATTATGACTTCATCACTTACTTGTTTTGTAAAACTTAATATTTTTTCATACACAAGTGGAGTGATAGCATGTACATTTTCTTGAAATATTTTAATTATAGTATCTATCCCACCAATCGTAGCAGCAGGATTTTGTTTTTTTATAATTACTTTTTCTTCCAAAACTAGTGCTTCTGCTTCTTCTTTGTTTATTATTTTTTGTTCTTTACTTTTTACTCCTTCTTCTTTACTTCTTACTCTATTACTTGGGAGGGGGTGGGTAGCCCCTACCAAGGGGCTATTAATGGGCTTAATAATTATGTTATTACTTTGGACATCTGAATAATCTTGTTCCATAAGGCTTAGAGCACTTACATCAGGTGGTACAACGTTTACAAAAATCCCTTTGAAAATATTAGCTACATCTAAACCGGCGACTTCATATTTTTCATATAATAATTCAAGAAATTTTTTGTTTTTGATTTTGACTATTTCCTTTCGTACGCAAAGTAGAAAATTTTTATTATTTGGAACATTGTATTTCATCCAATTTAGTATCATAATTTCATTGGTTTCTTCGCAGTATAAAATCTTTTTATAATCACAAAACTTTTTAAGCAGCTGGGTCACAAGTACTTTATCACATCCCGTTTCTAATGAAATGAGTTTAGGCGAAATTTGATATATGCCCGCCTGCGTTGATTTTGTGTTCGTTAGAAGGTATAGATAGAAAAGTTTCTCCTGTAGATTCAATTCCAGAATAAAATCATCACTCCAGAAATCCGTATAAAGCTGTCTATATTTAGCCATTGTTTATTCCTCCTCGTAATATATAGTGCACATGCTTATTGGGCTATTATTTTTTAGATGATTTTAATTTTCTTTACGACTTTGTCAGTAGGATGGAAGATATAATCCATTTCTACACCAAAAGCATTTGCTATTGCTTTTCTACTTTTAAATCTGGGATAAGACAGACCATTCTCCCAAAGCCAATAATTTTTATTGTGTGTGATACACTCAATGCTGGCTTGGTTTTGATTCCAGTCTTTTCCTATTCTTAAAACTTCAATCCTCTTGTACCAAGTAAGCTTATTAAACATTTCTGATATCATTTGTCTACCTCCTATAGTTTTAAAGACATTTATTAACTAATTTAACTAAATATAGCATACTATAGGTAAACTGAAAAATCTATTAAATGCCTTTATAATGACATATTAACCCATTAAAATGTACTAGCCATTATTTGCATTTGCTTAGGCTCAGTATCTTTGATTTAACTATAGAATACCGTCACATACGGTAATGAAATACAAAATATTACTTTTTTAGAGGTGTTTCTAGTTTTATTTTAAAAAATAGTTTATTAATAAATTAAATATAAGATCCAGTTAGATAAATTTTTATTATTTGTGACTGAGAAGAGACTAGACTAAGTTTATTTTATGATTTGTTGAGGATTTAGATGAGAGTAAGTAAGGAATAAGCTATGACCACTTCATGGTAATATTTGTTTATAGTCATTATTAAGTATGATATTAAGGTTAATTAATTATTGAGATGAATAAGTTATGGAAGGGAATGGAGTAAAGGGGGATAAGAAATGTTATGTGCACTTATAATGGCGGGTGGTAAAGGAACTAGGTTTTGGCCATTATCCACAGAAGAAAAGCCAAAACAGTTTTTAAAACTTTTAGGCGAAGATACAATGCTTCAAATGAGTGTGAAAAGATTAGAAAAACTTATTCCTATAGAAAGAATATTTATAGTTACAGGTATGCGATATATGGACCTGGTTAGGGAGCAGATTCCTAATTTACCACTTCAAAATATTATTGTAGAGCCAGTAGGGAAAAATACGGCTCCTTGTATTGCTCTTTCTGCTTTTCATATTAATAGAATATATGAGGATGCAACAATAGCAGTACTTCCATCTGATCATCTTATTAAAAATGAAGTCAAATTTTTAGAGGTTTTAAATTCAGCTTATGAATTTGTGAATGAAAATGCACAGGCAATAGTTACTATAGGGATGAAACCGGATAGACCTGAAACTGGTTATGGATATATAAATTATGGTGATATGAATTGTGACTTAAATGGTAACGAGCTGCGAGAAGTTAAGAGTTTTGTAGAAAAACCAGATTTATATAAGGCTAAGCAGTATTTAAAAGATGGAGACTATCTTTGGAACGGTGGAATGTTTATTTGGAAGGCCAAAAACATTTTAAAACTTACAAAGAAATATTTATCAAACACTTATGAGGTGTTAAGTGAAATAGCAGCAACAAGGCAGGAAGATTATCACAAAGTCTTAAAAGAAAAATACATCAATGTTGATAGTATATCTGTAGATTTTGGAATTATGGAGAAAGCAAAAGATATATATGTTATACCAGCTGATTTTGGATGGGATGATGTAGGAAGTTGGGAAGCTATTGAAAGATATAGGGAAAAAGATAATAATAACAATCTCTGTATGGGAAATGTAAAAAAATTCGATTGTAGAAATAACATTATTATTAGTAATGGTAAACCTATAGTTATTTCAGGACTTCAGGATACATTTGTGGTTGAATCGGATGATATGATATTTGTTGGTAAAAAAGATGGTATGGAGAATATAAGAGAACTTAAAAATAGAATTAGTTGACATAAAGGGGTGCATTAATGGTGAAAAGAGCGTTAATAACAGGAATAACAGGGCAAGATGGATCGTATTTAACTGAATTATTATTAGAAAAAGGTTATGAAGTACATGGAATAATAAGAAGGGCTAGTTCTTTTAATACAAAAAGGATAGATCATTTGTTTGAAAATCCTGAAATAGGAAATAAAACATTGTTTTTACATCATGGTGATTTAACTGATTCAAGTAATTTAAATAGGATATTAGAAAAAGTTAGACCAGATGAAATATACAATTTAGGTGCTCAAAGTCATGTTCAAGTTTCTTTTGAGGTGCCAGAATATACTGCGGATACCGATGGTATGGGAACTCTTAGAATACTCGATGCAATAAAAGAAAGCGGATTAAAATGCAAATTTTATCAAGCATCAACTTCAGAACTTTTCGGAGGATTACCAGGTACTGCACCACAAAGCGAAAAGACACCATTTTATCCAAAGAGTCCGTATGGAGTAGCAAAGTTATATTCTTATTGGATAACTGTAAACTATAGAGAATCTTTTGGTTTGTTTGCATGTAATGGAATATTATTCAATCATGAATCTCCAAGACGTGGAGAGACCTTTGTTACAAGAAAGGTAACAAGAGCAATTGCTAGTATTGTTTCTGGAAAACAAGAAAAATTATCTCTTGGTAATATGGATGCAAAAAGAGATTGGGGATTTGCAGGAGACTATGTACAAGCTATGTGGTTATTACTTCAACAGAAAAAACCGCAAGATCTTGTTATAGCAACAAATGAAACTCATACAGTTAGAGAATTTGTAGAATTAGCATTTAAAGAAGTTAATATAGACATAGAGTGGAAAGGCACAGGAGTAGATGAAAAAGGATACGATAAATCAACAGGAAAACTTTACGTTGATATAAATCCTAAATACTTTAGACCAGCAGAAGTTGATCTACTTTGGGGAGACTCTACAAAAGCCGAAAAAGAACTTAAATGGGAGAGAAAAGTCAGTTTTAAAAAACTAGTTAAGATGATGGTAGATTCTGATATGAGAGAAATCGCTGGAATTAGTTCAAATGAGTTTATAGCTCAAACAGAAGCCACTAAAGCACATGCTGAAGCTGCTATAGCTATATAAGGAGGTGTCATTATGAATAAAGACAGTAAAATTTATGTAGCTGGACATAGAGGACTTGTAGGTTCAGCTATAGTTCGTAATCTAAAGGAAAAAGGATATACAAACATAATAGGAAGGACTCATTATGAATTAGATTTAATGAATCAGCAGGAGGTTAGAAACTTCTTTAAAAAAGAAAAACCGGAATACGTTTTTCAAGCTGCAGCGAAAGTTGGTGGAATTGGAGCTAACAGTTCATATCCAGCTGATTTTATATATGAAAATATGGAAATTCAAAACAATATTATAAAGGCAGCGCATGATTTCAAAGTTACAAAACTTTTATTTCTAGGAAGCTCTTGTATATATCCTAAAAATTGTCCTCAACCAATTAAAGAGGAATATTTACTCTCGGGATATCTTGAACCAACAAATGAAGGTTATGCAATAGCTAAAATTGCAGGTCTTAAAATGTGTCAGTTTTTCAAAAGAGAATATGGTGATAATTTTATAAGCTGTATGCCAACTAATCTTTATGGACCTAATGATAATTATGATCTAAAAAATTCACATGTTTTGCCTGCTCTTATTAGAAAATTCCATGAGGCTAAAGTTAATAATGATCCATCAGTTGAAATTTGGGGAACAGGAAAGCCACTTCGTGAATTTTTATATGTAGATGATATGGCTGATGCCAGTGTATATTTGATGGAGAATTATGATGGCGAAGAACATGTAAATGTAGGAACTGGAAAAGAGCTTACTATAGGCGAACTAGCAGAGATGGTTAAAAAGGTAGTTGGATTCACTGGTGAGTTAAAGTTTAATACAGAAAAGCCAGACGGGACTAAAAGAAAGCTACTAGATGTTAGTAAGCTTGAAGGGACTGGATGGAAGTATAAGGTTGATCTTGAAGATGGAGTTAGGATGGAATATGAGTGGTATAGGGAAAACTATAAATAGAGGTAAGTGTATATGAAAAAACGACTTTTGGTATATGCGCATTATTTTTACGCTGATGTAGCTTCTACAGGGCAGATATTAACTGAGTTATGTGAAGGATTGTGTAATGACTTTGAAATAACTGTTATATGTGTGGTTCCTAATTATGATGGGAAAGTGGATGAAAAATATAAAAAAAAGAGAATGTTTATAGAAAAACTTGGGAATATAAGAGTTTTAAGAGTGAGAGTACCGGAATTTGATAAAAAAGATAAAATAAGCAGAATTAAAAATATATTAGCTTATTTTATTAACGCCAGTTTTGCTACTTTTAAAGTTGGAAAGCAGGACATAGTCTTTAGCGTTTCACAACCTCCTATTTTAGGAGGAGTACTTGGGGTTATAGGAAAATTTATAAAAAGAGCAAAGTTCATATATAATATTCAAGATTTTAATCCGGAGCAAACTATGGCAGTGGGGTATAGTAAAAATAAATTTATACTTAATATGGCTATGAGGGTAGATAAGTTTTCTTGCAAGCGGGCTAATAAGGTAATAGTTGTAGGACGAGATATGCAAGAAACATTAAGGAATAGATTTAATAATAAAAGAGTTCCTAATAATGTTTTTATAAATAACTGGATTGATGAAAAAGTGATTTATCCTTTACCAGATAATAATGAAAATGTATTAGCTTTTAAAAGTAAGTATGGTTTAGAAAATAAAACAGTAGTTATGTATTCGGGGAATATAGGACTTTACTATGATTTAGAAAATTTAATTAAAGTCATTGGTAGGTTTAAGGAAATACTAACTTTGTTGAATTTCATAAATATTTTAAAGTAATTACTTTTAAACATTACTACACTCCTAAATACTTATTCTTATCTTTGGGATGGGCTTGCACCGATACCTTCTCTTCACAAAGAATTTCCCTACAATACTTCTCAATAGCAACATCCTTCTTTATATACTAAAGCTGAAAAATATTTATTTGATTTTCAAAAAAATATAAAATTAATACCAACGACTTTGGAAAAGGTTGCTAAGCATAATAATCAATTAAATGAACCGAGTAAGCACACTAATATTAGGGAAGAACTATTGCAAATTTATAAAAAAGGTGGATATAAAGTGATAGATGAATTTTATATAAAGAGTATGGGGTAAAAAATTTATATTATTAAAATAGTAAACATACTACCTAAATTTATAAAGAGTAAAATAAAAAACCGATAAGACTAATGAAATACATATAAAAGATTAGAATTTAATCATATTTTGAATGAAAATTTTACCAATAATATCAATAAGTTATTCAATAATATTATTAAAGGTGATATTAAATATTAAAAATAATTAAGTTAATATGTTTTAATTGGTGTGAGAGGATATCGTTTTATAAAGTTTATTCAGGCATCAAATACCCATTAAAAAAGAAAAATGAAGGTTTATAAGATAGTGTTATGATTATGTTTTATATGAGGTGTACATTTTATTATATATATAAAAGTAACTTAGAAATCTAACTTTAAAAAATATAAAACAGTAGTACTAAGCTGGTTCGTATTGGATGTAGTTATATGTCAGAACTAAGTTAAAATATAGGTAAAGTAGAAGGGTGAAATACATGTTTAGCTATAAATTTATCGTTAGAAATTTTTAGAAAAAAGTCTAAAATAGTATCATCTATTTCTTTTTGTTTTTTCTTTTTTCTGCTAATTTCAAGTTAATCAAGAAACAATTATATTATGTATGCAAATCAATACGCTAGCAGTAGAGAAAATATTTCATCCGAATTAGGATTTACATTGATTTTGAAATGCTTCAATACTATAGGAATGAGCTATGGTAATTTTATTATAATAACTTATTTAATATGTTATTTTATTATATTTTTGGGAATCAAATAATATACAGATAATTATCATTTAATTTTTGAATTATATTCAATAACATCAATGTTCCCAGATTTTTTACAACTTAGAAACTTTGTTGTAATGTCTATTTTTGTTTTTTCGTTTAGATTTTTATTATCTCGTAAAAAGGTAAGCATGTTTTATATATAATTTGTATTGCTTTAGCATCAACGGTACATTCAATATTATCTTTTACTTTATATTTGTTATTTTGTACTTTAGAAATAAAAAGTATATAGTAGATTTTGTTTCAGCTATTTCTTTAATTGTTTCAATATCCTTATTGTTTGAAAGAAGCATATTGACTAGTGGGTTGGCTGAATTGTCTTTATTCTCTAATGATATTAAAATGGTTTATTATCAGAAGTTAACAACTAATAGCGGATTTTTAGTTAATTAGTTTTTATTGTAATTAAATATCTTTATTACGCATTTGCGTATCAAAAACATGAAGATAATGGAAATTAATTTTAATACTTCAAAAGCAAAATATGTTACTATATTATCTTATGTAAATATAAGTATGATAATTATTGCTCCATTGCTTTTACAAAATGCAAATTTCTATAGATATTTTAGAAACATTATCATAACAATTGGGTGGTCAAAGTTTTGAAGTATTATATGATTTAAAAGGTGTCGATACAACAAAATAATAACAAATGTATTATAGTAAAAAAATAAGGAATATAGAAATACAAGATTGAGTTTAAGATATATTAAACATTGGTATCTGACAAAAGTGATGTAAAATCACTTTTGTCATTTTTTTTGTTTCTTATTTAACATGTGACTGAGTAGTGATTGAACTTAGTTCATTTTATGATTAGTCAAGGACTTAGTTGAGGATAAGTAAGGATTAATATGTGACCATCTCATGGTAATATTTGTTTATAGTCATTGTTTAAGTATGAAACTAAGGGGAATTAATTATGGAGATAAGTGAAAATAAATCAGAAGATTTTACCTTGAATATGGGAACATCCACATCTTTTTTAGTAAAGATACAATACATGCAAAATACAAGTTGGCAAGGAACAATAAAATGGTTAGATGGAAAACAAACAAGACATTTTCGTAGTTGTCTTGAAATGATGATGTTAATTGAGGATGCATTAACAAGTGAAAAGGACAAAAGTAATGAAATTGAGTTTAATTCATGGAAGGATAATGACGAGGATACATCTTTAAGAGACCTAGAGGTTGAAAGAAGAAAAATTTATAGAGAGTATGTTTGTAAGAATAAAAAATAAAAGAATGTAAATAGTTAAGAGCCGTTTATGAAAAGAAGAAAGGAGAGCCATATGGCAGACTTACCGACTAATGTTACTTATAATACAGAAAATACAAAGTTGAAAAATAGATATTATTATTTTATTGTAAAGAGATTTATAGATATAGTGGGGGCTTTAGTTGGAATTATATTATTACTACCAATTATGCTTGGTACAGCGATTGCTATAAAGTTCAATTCTAAAGGAACTACTGTTTTCGCTCAAGATAGAGTTGGAATTAATGGAGATATATTTAGAATGTATAAGTTTAGATCCATGATTAGTAATGCCTAAGAGTTTAAAAAAGAGCTAATGAGTAAAAATGAAATGTCTGGACCTATGTTTAAAATTAAAAGGGATCCAAGGGTTACAAGTGTGGGTAGGATTATAAGAAAAACTAGTATTGATGAATTACCACAGTTATTTAATGTACTTGAGGGAAATATGTCATTAGTTGGTCCTAGACCTAATTTGCCTAAAGAAGTGTGCTGCTTTAACTCTTATCATAAACAAAAATTACTGGCTAAACCGGGGTTAACATGTTATTGGCAGGTAATGGGTAGAAATAATATTGGTTTTGAAGAGTGGATGGAGCTTGACATAAAATATATTAAGGAAAGAAATACGTGGATTGATATAAAGCTTATTATAAAAACGGTATTTGTATTACTTGGTGATAAAAACGCTGCTTAGACGATAATTTCAATAAATGAAGGGGTGCATCATGGAAGAGGAAAATCACATGAAAATTAAAGATTTTTTAATCATAATTAGAAAACGAATAAAATTAATAATGTTAATAACAGCTTTTGCAACTATTGTAACTGGAATATTAAGTTTTTATGTGCTTAAACCCGTATACGAAGCTCAATGTACAGTCATTGTTGGAAAAGATAGTACAGAAAAGATTACAGAGAGTGAAGTAACGATGTACCAAGATTTGATTAAGACATACAGTCAAATTGCAAAATCTAGGCTAGTAGCCGAAAATGCTCTTGGGAGACTTAATCTTGGTGTTACTTGGAAAGAATTTATGTCTAATGAAGATATTACGTCTGAAACAGGTACACAAATAGTAGATACATCTTATAAAAATGGAAATGCAGAAGTAGCTGCGCAAGGAGCAAATGCTTTATCACAAGCATTTATAGAAGAATCTCAAAAGCTTCTATCCTCAGGGAGTGTAAAAATAATGGATAAGGCTTTAGATCCTGAAGTACCAATAAAACCAAACAAAAAGTTGAATATTGCAAAAGCATTTATCCTAGGTTTAATATTTTCATTGTCGCTAGCTTTTTTTATAGATCATTTGGATAATACAATTAAAAGTGAAGAGGATGTAGAACGACAATTAGGGTTACCTACCATGGGGTTAATTCCAAAACAAAAAAATATGATGAATCTTATTGTAGAGAAACAGCCTAAATCGCAAGTTGCTGAAGCTTTTAAAAGCATGAGAACCAATTTGTTATTTTCTCTGGAGAACAGAGGAATAAATACTTTAATGGTTTCTAGCTCAAGCCCTAATGAGGGTAAAACTTCAGTTTCAACTAATATTGCTTTTGCTATAGCAAAAACAGGGAAGAGGGTTTTACTTGTTGATTGTGATCTTAGAAAACCTAGTGTCCATAGATACTTTAATATTAGTAACAGTGAAGGTTTAGCTGATGTGATTTTGAAGGAAAGAAAAGTTGAGGAAATTATAGCAAAGATTAACGATAAATTAAATGTGTTAACTGCTGGAACACTTAATTATAATTCGTCGGAGTTATTAGCATCTCAGAAGATGAAAACATTTATTAAGGATATGGAAAAAGAATATGATTATGTAATACTTGATACCCCTCCAATAGTTGCATTTGCAGATGCCATTATCTTAGTTACTGACAAAGTTGGAGTTGTATTAGTAATAAACTGTGAACAAACAAAAATAGAAATTTGTAAAAAATCAAAACAATTATTAGCAAATGTTAACGCTGCATTAATTGGAGTCGTATTAAATAAAGTTGATAAAAGAGCGTTTGTAGGTTATGGATATGACTACTATTCCAATGGTAAAGGTAAGAAAAGTGGAGTGAAAACTAAAAGGGAGCTTAAAGAATCTAATAAAAGTGAAAATGTGTAAGTGAAATAAATATTAGGGTGAAGTTTAACGTATATTCTAACAGATATATTAAAATATTTTAATTTAGTTTATAGGAATATAGCAATGAGATAAATATGCAAATAACATGAATATTATAAAACTGATTATATATAAATTTATAATAATGTTAAATATTAGGATGCTTTTTATAGAAATGACTACCATATAAAAGCAAAATAGTATATAATTGTAGAATAAACTAATAATTAATAAAACAAATTTCTTGGAAGCAATGAAACATATTCTTAATTGGTCACTTTGAATATGATGAGCTAATAGTGAATCCACTCCTTTTCATAGAAAAATCTATGAAAATGGAGTTTTTTTATGCCCTTATAAAAAACAGTTTTATTTGAGTGTGGTTTAAAGTAGTTAGATAGTTTAAAGGGGGAGATTAAATTTGTTAGATAGTAGCTTAAGAATTATTGAAAGTGGCGATAAAGATTGTCTAAAGGTATATACATTGGGCTCACTTAAAGTTAAATCAGGTGGGAAGGTAATTTCAAATGACTGCAAGCGGTCCCAACAACTTTGGAATTTATTTAAATATATTTTTACATATAGAAATAAAAGGATTATACAAGAAAATTTTTTCGATGTCCTGTGGAATGATAATGAATGTGATAACCCTGGAAAAGCGTTACAAAATCTTATTTATAGACTTAGAATGCTTCTAGATTATAAAGAAGAGAATAAAGAGGGTCAGTCAATTATTAATTATTCGCAAGGTTGTTATAGCTGGAATAAGGAATGTAATTATTGGACAGATGTTGATGAGTTTGAGAACTTGTATAACAATGGTAAAACCTCTGAGAATAATAAGGATTTTGATAATGCTATTGAAATTTATCAGAGAGGGTTAAGCTTATACAAAGGTGATTATCTTTCTGATGACCCATATAATGAGTGGGTAACTCCACTTAGAAACTATTATCATCGTATATATATTGATATAATATGTAGACTTACAAAATTACTAAGGGACGATGGCAGGATAAAGGATGTTTTAAAGGTTTGTGAAGAGGCATTAATGATACAACAGTTTGAAGAAAAGCTGTATGTAATTTATATTGAAGCACTTATTGAAACTGGCAATATGAAGCAGGCACAGAATGAATATAAATCTATAACATCCAGGTTATACAATGATATGGGAGTAAAACCTTCAACTGCTTTACGTAACTTATACCATCGAATTAAATGTAATGATGATAATAAGGCTGATAATAAGATAGATAAGAAGCTTATGAATTTGGATGATATACGAGAAGTAATGGTGGACAGGGATGACTGTGATGGTGCTTTCTTTTGTGATCCAGATATATTTAGCTCAATTTACAAATTAGATTGTCGCAAGGCAGCAAGGGGTGGACAAGTTGATTATATGGGTATGATCACCATATCAGTGGCAAAAAACAAAACCAATAATAGTAACGTACTCAAAAAAGTAATGAGGGCATTATTAGATATGTTAATACAAGATCTTCGCGAGGGAGATGTTGTATCAGAATGGAGTGGAACTCAGGTAATTGTTTTGTTATCAGAAGTAACACTTGAACAAGCGGATGGAGTATTAACTCGTATTTTAAATAAACATGAAGTGTTGGCAACATCAAATAATATAATTGTAGAAAAATTATTAAAACCAATTAGTTCAATAGAGTAATTAAATTTTTGAATATAAAATATTATAGATAGCTGATAGAGGAGACGTAATGTCACTTTTATCAACTTTTACATTTTCTGTATTATTTGCGACTGAACTGTGACTGAGATAAGGAAGAGTTATGACCATATAATGGCAAAATTTACTTATAATGATTATTAAGTATGACACTAAGGGGAATTGATTATGAAGATGAATGATAATGAATCAGAAGAGTTTACCTTAAATATCATAATGAACAATGATAGCAGCATACATGGTGAAATTAAGCACTGTAAGTCTGATCAGAGAACCCATTTTAGAAGCTTAATTGAAATGATTTTATTAATGAATGAAAAGGTGAATGAATTACCAATATCCCAGCCTAGTAACGAATTTCGTTCATGGGTGAAAGAGGTAATTCCAATATATTTAAAGGGTGGCAAACAGTATATGAATAAATGATGGGGAGGGATTTTTTTGTTAGCAAATAATTTAAATCTTACATGCAAAACGGAAAAAAAGTGTTTGAAAGTATATACACTAGGTTGCTTCGAAGTAGTATTGGATGGAAAGGTTCTTTCAAATGATTGCAAGCGGTCTCAACAAGTGTGGAATTTATTTAAATACACGCTTACATATAGAAATAAAAGAATTGTACAAGAAAACTTTTTCGATGTTTTATGGAAGGATAAAGAATGTGATAATCCAGTAAAAGCTTTGCAAAATCTTGTTTACAGACTTAGAATGCTTCTAGATTATAAAGGCGTAAATAAAGATGGAGAGTCAGTTATAAATTATTCGCAAGGGTGTTATAGCTGGAATAAGGAATCATATTATTGGACGGATATTGATGAGTTTGAAGATCTTTATGAAAAAGCTAAAGTATACGAGGAAAATGATGATTTTCTTAAGGCAATTGATCTTTTAAAACAGGCATTAATGTTATATAAAGGTGATTATCTTTGTGAAGACTCCTACAATGAGTGGGTTATGCCTATTAGAAACTATTATCATCGTATTTATATGGATGTAATAGCTAATTTAATAAAACTATTAAAACAATATAAAAGGAATAAGGATATTCTCAAGGTATGTGAAGAGGCATTAATAATTCAACCATTTGAAGAAAAAATCCATTTACCTTATATTGAAGCACTTATTGAAGAGGGTAATATGGTCCAAGCACAAAAACAATATGAATACGTAACATCTATGCTCTACGAGGAGATGGGAGTAAAACCATCATCTGACCTAAGAAAGCTATACCGAAAAATTAAATGTAATGATAAAAAGGTATTAGTGGATTTAAGTTCTTTTCAAAAAATAATGGTAGACAGTCGTGAATCGGATGGTGCTTACTTTTGTGAGCCAGATACATTTGTTTCTGTTTATAAATTAGAATGTCATAGAGCAGTAAGGACTAAACAAATTATATTTATGGGGTTATTTACAATAAATAGAGTGAAAAACAGGGGACAAGATAATAAAGTAATGAGAAATGGAATAGGGTCACTTCTTAATGTATTAATACAAGATCTACGTGAAGGTGATGTTGTGACGGAGTAGAGCGAGACACAAGTGCTTGTCCTACTTTCAGGAACAACAAGTGAACAAGCAAATATGATACTCAATCGAATTATAAAAAAGTATGATGAAAATTATACTTCTAAGAAGATAACAGTAAAAGCATTGCTTAAATCAATAGATTGTGGTGGTAGAGAAAATAATGATTTAATAGTATGTTAAATATAGTAAATAGAGGAGTAGTTTTAAAAATGAAGGTATGGCAATTGTTATTAAAAGTTTATCTTAAAAAAGATATTCCAATGGAGGAATGTCAAATAGAAATAAGTAAAATTATAGATAGCTGTCTAACCAAAGACATAGACTTTCTAAATTTTCATAATAATAATCAATATAAAAATTACACCTTCTCCTCCTTTTATCCAATTGAAAAGGGCAAAATATATTTAGCTGGGAATATATATACCATTACAATAAGAACAGTTGAGGGAAAATTAGTACATCATTTTCAGGAATTTTTAGAAGATGAGAATAATAATACCTTGAAAGCAATAACTATGGAAACAAAAATTATTCCTAAAAGATATATTGAGAGAATATATTCTATTACATCAGTTGTGACAAAATTTGAAGGTGGATATTGGCGGACAAATGAAAGTTTAGAAATATTTGAAAAGAGATTAAAAGAAAATTTAATAAAGAAATATAATAACTATATAAAACATACTATTAATGAAGAGTTTGATTTATTTACATACATAAGGTTTGATAATAAAACACTAATAGCTACAAAATATAAAGATATAAGGATGCTTGGAGATAAAATAACATTAAACATTGCCGATAATAATTTAGCACAGGACTTAGCATATTTTTCGCTTGGGACAGGTCTGCTTGAGATGAATGCCCGTGGTTATGGGTATGTAAACTGCAAATAGTTATAGGGAGGGTTCCTAATGTTAAAGGGTTGTTTAGAAGTTTTTCAAAAGAAATATGAAGAAAAAGGTGAAAAACTGATAACTGATAGTTGTGTTTTAAGTGAAGGAACTTATGTTTTAGTCCATTCTAATGGTAATATTATCGAAATATTAGAGATTGATAAAAAAAGCTCTGATAAAGATGATAGATATTACGATTTTGCTTTGATGGATTATTTTTCTAAATTAGTCGATATTAATAAACCAATAGATCCTCATAAAATTATACATAGTAACAATTATTTGAGCTTTTTTATAAAAAAAGAAAATGTTAATGTTGAAAAATTGACAGAAAATATAATAGACAATTATTATGAAATATTAAAAAATCCAAGAATTAAGTACAAAGAAAATATAGACAAGGAAAGAAGAAAAATCTATGAACTAATAGACGCGAAATACGGCAGGAGTAATTATAATTTAATTCAAAAAAACAAAGAATGGATTAAAAACAATATATTTTCACTTATAAACAAGGTAGCTAAGAATAAGAACTATCTAAAGATATTTTTCCAGTATGATATAGACTTATATAAAAAAGAAAGTGCAAAATATGTGATACCTAATATTTATAATAGTCCTCGCTATAATTTTCAAGTAGATAATATAACATATGGGCTGCCTAATGATAACATGGGGTTAAACTCAAAAAAACCATTTCTGAGAAATAAGACTAGAAAAAATTCTTTACCTTATTTAATTTCAATAAACGAAGCAATACTTCAAAAAAACTTTTTTGATTACCTATTTAATAATGCTTGCAGAGGTAAAACAAATATTTATATAGGAAATGGGGATATAAAGTGTTTATCAAACATGGAGTATTTAAACGATAAATTTTCAGGTTATTTTTTAAGAACAATAAAAAGTAAAGAGATAGAAATTCTTGATTTTGATACTATTGTGGGATTTGACAATAAGATTTCTGGATTATTTGTGAATAAAGTTATACCAATAGATTCTGTAAAAGTTAAAGGCTCACTTACTTCTAAGTATGGAGAAATAAAACAAATAAACAAACTTAAAAAAATAATTAACGATGTTTTCTTTTATAAAATTTTATTCGAAAATTATTTCACAAATCCGAGAGATATAAAAACAAATGATTTTGTAATTAAAGAAAATCTTATAAAATCAAGAGGTGCCTTTTTTAATTGGTTTTACAAGGGAGATGCTACAATAATAAAGCAAATATTTGATAAAACATCTATGGAGATAATTAAGGACTCAATATGTAACAATTATAGGGAAAAAGCAAAACAACAATTTAACCTTAGATGTGGAATCCTAAATTACTTTACAGGCGAAAGCGATATGGAAGACATTTTAAATAAGATTGTTAGTAGTTTAAGAGAAAAGATAATGATGAAGCAAATAGTTGGCTTTGATAATGACTATGAATATTATTTTGTCATCGGTCAAATTTTAAGCTATTTAGTATGTTTAAATGAACCTTTAAATGAACTCTTAAATGGATCAGATAAAACTATGTTTTCTCTTATTGTTCCAATCCTTAACTGTAAGAGGGATGAAAAATTAAAAGAATCATTAGAAAAACTTCTTAATAGATATAATTATATTCTTAAAAAAGAAAATAAAAACTTTGATAATCTAAGGACTATGGTTCTTAACTATCAGGTAAAAAGTGCAGTAAATGATAATTTTATGGTGGCAGGATTTTTATATAGTGATTTAATAAATGAATAAAAAAAGAGGTGACAAAGAGCAATGGAGTTTAGGGTTTGTGGTGTTATAGGAATAAAATCAATAATGGCAAATTGGAATGCAGATTTTAGTGGACAACCTAAGTCAATATCAACAGGTGAAATATTTGGTAGCGATAAAGCATTAAAATATCCTATGAAAAAAATGTGGGAGAATAACGGTGAACCAGTGTTATACATAAAATCTTTAAAAATAGAAGATAAAAAAGGTGAAATAAAAATAAAACCAAAATCTTTAAAAGAAAGATATGAAGAGATTTTTAAAGTGAAAGATTTACAAAATGAAAAGGATAATGATAAAGTTTTAAAAAATTTATTTAAAGCTATAGATGTTAAAAACTTTGGGGCTACCTTTGCTGAAGCAGGAAATAACATATCTATAACTGGAGCTGTTCAAATTGGACAAGGATTTAACAAATATGACGATACCACCATAGAGAGGCAACAAATATTATCCCTATTTAGAGATGGAACCAAAGATGACGCAAGCGCCGTGTCCCTTGGTACAAAGATAATAAGTAGTGAAGCTCATTATTTTTATCCATTTGTAATAAACCCATCTGCTTATAACAATTATATTGAAATGGGGGCAACAAAAGGCTATACAAGAGATGATTATAAAAAATTTAAAGAAGTCTCACTCATATGCGTTACTGCATATAATACAAATTCTAAGGTTGGTTGTGAAAATGAATTTGCCATATTTGTAGAAACACAAAAGGATTTGTATTTACCAGATTTAGCTCAATATATTGTTTTTAGTAAAGAGAAGGATTTTGACATTATTACATTAAAATTTGAAGATTTATTAAACAAATTATCTGATCGGATATTAAACATTGAAATTTACTATAACCCTTATAAAACCAAGATAGAAGTGAATATAAGCAAAACTAAATATTTCAATATATTTACTAGGGAAGAGGTATAAAATATGATGGCATTAAAATTCACCTTATCTGGAGAGACAGCCTTCTTTAAAAAGCCGGATGTAAATACATACTTATATTTTACCTATGGTAATATTCACAAAATAGCGATACTTGGAATTATAGGAGCTGCAATTGGGCTTGAAGGTTATAATTTTCAAAAGGAATTACAATACCCAAAGTTTTATAGTGAATTAAATAGTTTGAACATTTCTATAGTACCAAGAAACGATAGGGGATATATTGCTAAAAAGATTCAAGCTTTTAATAATTCTGTGGGATATGCATCTGGTGAGGTGGGTGGAAACCTTATAGTAAAAGAACAATGGCTTGAAAAACCTAGCTGGGATATTTATATACTAATTGATGATAATAAAAACATGGGAAAAATCATTTATAGTTTTTTAGAAAATAGTTTTGAATACATGCCATATCTAGGTAAAAATGATCATTACGCCAATATCACGGATGCTAGGGTAGTAGGCCTTAAAGAAATAAATTCTTGTGAAAATGTGGACAGTTTATTTATTAGAGATTATTTTGAAATTAAACAAGAAAAAAAGGATCCTTCTAATTTAGTAGATCAGCAGGTAGATTCATGGAAATATGAAGAACGATTGCCAATAGCTCTAGAACCCAGGGATAATCAGTATATAACTACTCCATTTATTTTTACAAACATGAATGATGCAGCTTGGAAGTCTATTTTAGAAGCATTCGAAGTAGAAGTAGTAGAATTACTTTTTCCAGAGATATTTGATAAAATAGATTGGAAATTAGGAACAGAATCCTTAGATAAGGAACTACTGGAAATACAGAAAGACATATTTGACAAGGATAGTAGCGAAAAGGTAATATCTGATAAAATAATAAAAGTTAGATTAAAAGATAAAGGAAGTAAGATCTTATTTATTCACGTAGAGGTACAAAGCTATAGTAGTGGTTATAAAGTTTTTGGAGAAAGAATGTTCAGATACTTTTATAGAATATGGGATAAATTTAGATATAAAAATAATGATGAGTCAGAAATAGTGGCTGCAGCAATATACACTTATAAAGGTGAGCAAGGAAAAGATAAAAGATATGTTTATGAATTGCCAGAGTTGAAAAATGAAATACTAATATATAATTTTAAAACTATCGATGTAGAAAAAATAAAGCTTGAAAAAATTAACAATAACAATCCATTGAAATTAGTTTTTAAAATGGCAAAAAGTTTACTAGAAACAGGAGTACATGATGAAGATATAATAAAGGCAAAAATAAAATTAGCAGCGGAATTAAAGGGCTATGATAAAGTTAAGAATAATGATCAAATAAAAGCATTAGTAGATTTTTTAGAATATTTATTTTTAATTAAAGATCCAGAGATAGAAAAAAAATATGAAGAATATAAAAAAAAAAATGGAGGTGCATTTAAATTGAGTATAGACGAGATTAGAAGATTGCACTACAAGGAAGAAGGAAGAGAAGAAGGAAGAGAAGAAGGAAGAGAAGAAGGAAGAGAAGAAGGAATAAAACAATTGATATTGAAACAATACAGTAAGGGACTTTCTGTAGAATATATTTCGGAGATAAATGATTTTGATGTAGAATATGTAAGAGAGATAGTAAAGAACATTATACATTAGCAAGCTTAAACAAGTTCTCAAGAGGTAACTACTGAAAGTTATAGAGATATAATTTTAGTAGTTTTTTTGTTAAAGTGTTTATTTTGTCTACATTATATTGGTCAGTTAGATTTAGATATAAAGGAGGGTTTATGATGAATGAAGTGAAGGAATTTCAAACCATTTTACAGGTAATTGTATCCCGCTTAGTAAAAATGATTGCAAATGAGATGATTATTTCTGATAAAGAGGCCTTAAACAATCTTTATTCATCAAAACTATACGAAAAGCTGGAGCAACAGGAGACGAAGGTTTGGCATTTAAGTGTGCCTACGCTTTACAATATTTATATTGAAGAAATAAAAACAGGGAAAATTGTTTTCCCTGAGGAGGCATGAGAATGGAAGATAAATTGGATTTTTTAGTGTATTGTATAGAAAATTATAAAAATTCTAAAAATCTAAAGGGTAAGGAAGCTTTAGACCTCTTTAATAATTACAGAGTTTTTGACTATATTAATGCGAGTTATGAAGCATTACACACTACTGGAAGAGAATATATTATAGAGGATCTTAGTATTTATATTAATTCAAGACAAAAATTTGATTTAAATTAGTAACCAATAAATGGGCCACATAAGCAGCCTGTTATGTGTAAATGAATAAACAAGAAGCGAAAAATGGAAATGCGAAGCTAGGCGAAGATGGGATATCTGATGTGAATTTATTAACTACTGAAAGTTATAGAGATATAATTTCAGTAGTTTTTTCGTTGTTAAAGTATTTATTCTACGACATCATAATGTTCTTATGACTTATCGGATTTTGATGCATATAATAATGTAATGAATCTATAATACAGGGAGGATTTATATGCATTTAATTGGGTTATTCAAAAGCAGGATAACTGTAAAAAAGGGTAAGAGATTACTTGCTGATTATTGCAAGCTAAACGGATTCGAAGACAATACTACGCAGTGGAAAAAGGTTACTTTTGCTAAACATTGTTTTGCATATAAAATAAATAGCCACAAAAGGGTAGCAAGAAATTGGGTATCATTTCACTACATGAGAGAAAACAACAAATACAGTATATGGATTGATTTGGTAACTGAAGAGATAACAGAAGTTTTAAGGGAAACAGTTTAGAGAGAGAACCAGCAATAATTATGTGTTGCTGCTTTTTGTTTTATTTAAAAACGCACAACTACTGCAAAACATGTCGAATAACAAGACAATTTGATGAGCAAAAAAAAATAAAAAAATAAAGGGAATAAGCATAGATTGTAGAATTTAAGATAATTAAGATAATTAAATTAAAATATAGAATTTATTTCTACCGTGTTTAGGGGGACTTTAAAATGATGATTAAAAATAAAAAAAATATATTTATTGGTATTATAATATTTATTTTATTAAGTACAATAACACTTACATTATTTATATTTTCAAAAAAGAATGTGAGTAATAAAGAGAGTACAGCAGTAGTCAAAAATACATTAGGATATATAAGTAAGACGGACAAAAACTCTTTTTATGTTTTAGAAAAAGGCACGTGGAACAAAATGTTTATAAAAGGGGTTAATATTGGAGCTGGAAAACCAGGCGCTTTTCCTGGAGACGTTGCAATCACGTACGATGAATATTATAGATGGTTTGGCTATATAGCTAACATGAATGCAAATACAATTAGAGTTTATACAATTCAAAGACCTCAATTTTATAATGCTTTGTATGATTTTAATAAGAAGGCTGAAGAGGCTGGTAAAAAACCTATTTATATTTTTCATGGCGTGTGGGTCAATGAAAATGATATTGCAACGATTAATGATGTTTATGGAAATAATGACAAGATATTAAAGGATGTAATAAAAACAGGTAATGAGACTGTTGATGTATTACACGGAAATGCTTACATTCCAGTTAAAAAAGGTTATGCAGACGGTACTTATACATCAGATGTTTCAAAGTATGTCATTGGGTGGATTTTGGGTATAGAATGGGACCCTGCTTTTGTAGTAAGCAGCAATCAAAACAATCCGAGTAGGACTAATTATAATGGTAAATATCTTTATACAAAGGGAGCATCACCTTTTGAAGCCTTTCTTTGTGATATTGGAGACAAGGTTATAGAATATGAAATGACAAAATACAAAATGCAAAGACCAGTCGCATTTTCAAACTGGGTAACAACTGACCCATTAAAACATCC
>NZ_CALEVF010000385.1 GCF_937920395.1 uncultured Clostridium sp.
GTAGAGTTACCATGATCTATATCAAAGTTTATTATTTCAACCTCTTTGTGATTGTTGTTTGCACTTACTTTTAAATCATATCTTTTACAACTGATATCTTCAAATATTAGTAATATTTCATTATCGCCTCGAGGCAAGTTGGATACACATTCTTTGCTTAATACTATCGTTCTCCTGTTTTCAACTTCTCCACTAGCTACTTCCGTTGTTGTAAAATTCTCAACCTTGTAATCTACAATTTCGCCTAATTTAGTTGTTATTTCCTTTAGAACATGACCATTTTTCTCCAGATGTATATACATATCTCTTGGGGCATTCAAATAGAATATGTCACTGTTTGGAGATATTTTCGCAGTTTCCACTATAGTTTCCACTTCTGAGGCATTTGCCGCTCCTATCTGTAAATAATTAATGTCTATATTTCCACTTTGCCTCATTATAGCTATACTGTTAAATCCTTCATCAAGTTGCACTACCTGCTTAACATCGCCCCAATTATTGCCGAGCGTCATTAGGAATCCAACACCATAAACTAATTCCCCCGACTTATTTTTTACAACAACATCTTGATTCTGATCACCAGGTATAGCTCTGTATTTAAAATGTAATTCATACCTTCCCGCTTTAGGTGCATCTACTGCAAACACTGCACCTCCTGAATTATCAATTTGCAAAAAAAAATTTGCAGCTGAACCTTCAGTTATAATTTTAGCTCCACCAAGTATAGTTGCATCTTCAATTTGATATATATTCTTTCTTTGAGCATTATCTAAAATATTAAAGGTAATTTGAGGATCTAGTCCAACATCAAAGTGAAGTGCTAAATGTCCTGTTAAAATTGATCTATTAATAAAGACCTCCTTTTTAACGGTTAACTGTTTATTTTCCTCATCTACAGTATATAGACTCTTGTCCATAGCTTGTCCATCCCATAACAACTCTACAAAACTATTATAATGATTTTCATACTTCAAGATTAAATCTTCAGGAGTAGCCTTATAAAAGTTAAGGTGCGTAAAATTAACCTCTGGATTAACCACTGCAGGTTCCTTGTAGATTTCTATGTAATCAATATTCATAGAAGCCCAATCTCCTTGAATCTCAAAATCATACAAACCTACTTTATCAAAAGAAAAATTTGTTTCTTTTATTGTCCACGACTTAGATCGAAAATCCACATTTTGCACTATTACCACTACTTCATTTTTTAGAACTTTATTTACAATATCAACTTCATATATATCCATTGGCTCAATTGCCTTCACTATTTGCCTCTTATATTCACCATCATTAGTTTTATATCCTAATGAAACTTTATAAACTCCTGGTTTTTTAATATCAAATGCATTAGGAAAAACTGCAATACACCTTCTTTGATCACTATTTTCAAATGTAAAATTTATATATTTTTCATTTTTACCACTTGAACCGCTCTCGCTATTTATTGTCATAGTGCTTCCTTTTGGTATTACAGCATCTTCTGCCTCATATCTTGTCTTTTCCTCTATTACTGCTTTTGCAGTTATATCCAAAACAGCTGGTAAATATTTTTTAGTTTCAATGATAGTCTCCACCTTCTTAATGTTGTTTGGCCATTCCAAAATAATATAATGCCATATTCATGCAAAAGAATATGGCAGCATTATACCTGTTTATTCATCTATTAATTAAGGTTTTACCCTTGATCTTAATTGTATTTCTTTTTCTTATAATTCTATATTTTTTCTATTAATAAGTCACTTATATCTTTCAAGTGCCTTAAGATAATTTCCCTTCACAATGCTTAGCTGTCCTTTCAATAATTTCTATACACATTCTTCCATTATGATATGGGCATTTCCATGGTTCAACAATAGGCATGTTATCAATAGGTTTATTATTTACATCTAACTTCCAATACCATTCACTATTTTCTTTTTTATCAACAAGAAATTTTTCAATATACTTATAAAGATCCTGTGCAGCCTCTAAATATTTTATATCCTTTGTCTTTTCATATGCGTTATAAAAACCTACGATTGTCTCAGCTTGAACCCACCATACTCTCCCAGCATCTGTAATTCCATCTACTGTTTCGTTAATCACTCCTAAAGAAGAATATGCATTTTTATAAATGTTTTCTGCAATTTTCTTTGTGTACTCATGCGTACTTTCTATTAGTTTCTTATCTCCTAAAACCTCTGCAGCTCTATCAATTAACCAACTGCCTTCAATATCGTGACCATAAGATTGTATGTCAACTGTTTCATTCCAATTTTTATCAAAAAAGACCTTTAAACTATGTTTTTTCGTTGAATATATTTTATTTTTTATTAAATCTAAAAGGTGGTATAGTCTTTTAGCCACATTATCATCTTTTGAAACTTCATAAAGAAGCGTATAAGCTTCTAATATATGCAAATGCGTATTCATGGTTCTATCAGATATTACGTTATTTTCACTAAGCATCTCATTTTCTTTTTCATTCCATTGTCTATCAAATTCTTCTAAATAACCATTTGAACTTTCACACTTCTTTTCAATTAACTCAAATAATTCTTTTGCTTTATTAAGGGCTTCTTCTTTCCCTGTAGCCTTATAATACTGACATAATCCATATATTCCAAAGGCCTGATTGTATATATGTTTTCTAGTATCTGTTGGCATCCCTTTAAAATCTACCATCCAATATAACCCTTTATATTCATCATCAAAAAGCTTTGATTTCATAAATTCATATGCATGATTTGCAAGACTTAATGCCTCTGGTTTCTTTTGCAAACAATAAACTGCAGAAAAAAACCATAAAATCCTTGTATTTAAAATAACACCTTTTTCTGACTCTTTATTAATTATACCATCATAGCTTACATATCCATAAAATCCACTATTTTCGTAATCAGCTAAATTACTCCAAAATGGGAAAATACGTTCATCTAACTCTTTTTCAACTTCTTTTGATAAATCCAACATCTATATATATCTCCTTTTCTGAAGTTTTTTAAATTTTAACCTACTTAACTGAACCATTTACAAAACCATTGTATATATATTTTTGTAATGATAAAAATGCAACAAGAGTTGGAATAATAATTAAAATAACTCCTGCACATATTACATTCCACTGTCCTCCATAAGGTCCCATAAACTTATAAAGTGATGTTGATAAAGTTTGGAGACTTTGATCTGGCATATAAAGAAATGGAATATAAAAATCATTATATATAGTAACTCCACGAATAATTGCAACTGTAGCAATTGCAGGCTTTAAATTTGGAAGTATAATTCTAAAAAATATATATGCGTAAGAAGCTCCTTCAAGTTTTGCCGACTCATCAAGACTCACATGTATTGACTCCATAAAAAGAAGCATAATATACAAACTCATTACATCTGCTCCAAGATAAAGTACTATCGGAGCCCAAATTGTGCCAAAAAGTCCTAATGCATTAATTATTTTAAAAGTTGCAACTTGCGTTGTTACCATTGGTATAAGCATTGCAACAAGATATGCTCCAAAAACCAATTTCTTACCTATAAAATCAAACCTATCTAGTACATAAGCAACCATCGCTCCAAAAATAATTGTACCTGCTAATGAGATTGCCATAATTATAACTGTATTTTTAAGGCCTGTAATCATTCCACCATCTGTAAAAGCAGTTTTAAAATTATCAAAATACAAGAAACTATTAGGCATAGCTAATTTTCCTGAAACATTAAACTCACTGCGAGTTTTAAAAGCGGCAAATAATATCACAAGTACTGGTGCTACAACAACAATAACAGCCAATAATAAAGATAAATACTTAATTATAGTCAATATAATATGACTATTCTTTTTAGATCTATAATTTTCTTTTTGCATACTAATCTGCCTCCTTGAAAAATACTTTTTCAGTAATTGTTGCAACTGCTACAATTATAAGAACAATTACAGCCATTGCAGATCCAAGTCCTACCCGTTGAAATTTAAAAGCAGTGTTTACTGTTTGAATAACAAAGGTGTTACTTCCATTTGCACCACCAGTCATTATATATGGAATCTCAAATACACTTATTGCTCCAGATACAGCGAGGATTAAATTCAGTTCTATAATTTTTTTAACACTTGGAAGTATTATGTATTTTACTTTTTGCCATTCAGTAGCTCCATCTAAATCTGCTGCTTCCATTACTTCTCCAGATATAGATTGTATGGCACCCAAGAATATTATAAAATTAAAGCCTACATACCTCCATATAGAAACAGATGCTAAAGAAAAGTTTATAATTCTCTCACTTCCAAGCCATTGATGTATATACTGTCCCATACCAATTATTTTTAACATACTATCTAATGTTCCATTTGGCCTAAGGAAGAAAACAAATATTAAAGAAATCGCTACCCCATTAAGAAGATATGGGAAAAAAAGTATAGCCTTGTATATACTTTTTCCTTTTAATTTACCATTTATTATTACAGCAAAATAAAACGCAATAAATAATTGAACAAAACCGCCGAAAAAATAGTAAATACTATTTTTTAAAGCTAGAAAATAAGTAGGGTTTCTAAATATTTCTATATAATTGGCAAAACCAACCCATGTTTTATTTACACTATATCCATTCCATTCTATAAAACTATAGTAAATCATATTTATGGCAGGTAAAAATGTAAATACCGTTAAAAAAAGTAACGGAATAAATAGGAAAAGAAATACTACAACCTTCTCTTGTTTTTTATAACTGAGCTTTCCAAACATCTCCACACAACCTTTATTCATATTTTAAAAATAAGGAGGGAAATTCCCTCCTTATTTTTAATATTTAAGAGTTTTCTTTGCTTTATCCCAATTTGTGTTTAATTCTGTCATAGCTTTATCAAAAGCAGCCTTACTATCTTTAGCTGCTATAGCAACCTTTTGGATATATAATCCACCACCTTGAAGATCTATTCCTGCTTGATTCGCTATCTTGTCTCTCTTATCACCCTCATCACCAATTGGTCCTGGATCTTTCATTAAGAGTTTAGTTTGTGACATAAATGCTTTTATAATTGGATCATTAGATTGTGCACCTTTCTTTATTGGAATAAATCCATTATCATTAGCATAATTAGAATTTACGAAAGCATAAAGGAAGTCTTTTGCCTCTTTTTTATTTTTACTTGCTTTACTAACAGCTAAGCCTAGATCTGGTCCTGAAGTTGAGTTCAATTTTCCTGAATCATTTACAGGTATTGCCGCAAAACCTATATCATTCTTATCAGTTGCAGCTGCTTGCATTTGAGGTATTGCCCACGTACCTAAGAACATCATTCCTACTTTTCCTGCTCCTAAATCACCTTTAGATTGTTCCCAATTCGTTGTAGTGAGATCTGGTTCTACCCACCCATTGCTTACAAACTTATAAAGAACATTAAGTGCTTTACCATTTGGCTTATTATTTGAATAGGGATCAGTATCTTTGTATATAGTATTGTAAAAACTTCCATTACCTGACATTGGGATAGCCATTGAATCCCATGCTCCTAAAGGCCATTTATCTTTAAAGTTAGTAGCTAATGGAACAATTCCTGCAGCCTTTAGCTTTGAAGCTGCTGCATACAAACCAGTTAAAGTAGTAGGAAATTTATCTATGCCTGCTTTCTTAAACGCAGATTTGCTATAAACCGCTCCATCAGCACCCATACCATAACTTAATCCATAAGTAGTATAAGACCCATCAGCATTTTTAGTTGCTTTATCATTAGTAAAATTATACTGTTTTAATTTACTATCTGTATTTTTACCTAATGGTTCAAAAAACTGTGCTAAATCTGAAGTTGCAATTGCACTTGGTATTAAAAGTACGTCACCGTAGTTTTTTGAATTTAAACGGACTTTTACATCTCCATCATAATCAGTAATAGCTTCCCATTTAATAGTAACACCAGTTTTCGCCTTGTAGTCGTCACCAAACTTTTTAAGATATGTGTTTACAACATCTGTTCGATTAGTTAACACTGTTAAAGTTACATCTTTTTTTGCTGAGGTTGAGCTGGATGTTTTACCACAACCTGCTAGTACTCCAACTGTCATAGCAGCGAGTAATATTAAACTAATTGTTTTTTTCATATTTATCCCCCTTCAAGTGCATCTGGTAACGTTATCGTTGCGTTACAATTATATTTTAAAACATCGTTTACAAAAAGTCAATGTAAATGTTCCTATTTTATACTGATTTAGCATTCAAACTTGTTTTAATAAAAGCATTTTTTTCTATTTCAAACAAGACCACATAAGCAATTCATGTATAATTATAATTATATTTCTACATGAGCATTATGTGAATTCCTAAATTTTTAATATTTTATACATAATGTAAATATATTACAATGAAGTTAATAAAACATATGAAATGTAAATTTAAAATACATGATATCTCCTATTAATAATATTATTTTAGCTTAACATACTAGTATATATTACTTTACATTTGTTCATTAACTATTTAGTCATTTGGTAAATATAAAAATTATCTGTCAGTTATCAATATCAAATATGCTTTTAATTCTCAATTGACTTTTAAATTCTTTTAAATTTATTTTTTTAGATAGACGACTTTTATTTATTTTTAATGTTCTATCCGAACCGCCAACAATATCGAAGAAATTATCCTCAAACACCGCATCTACTTCTCTTAAATCCAGTTCTACATATTTAGTGAAATTCTTAGCTTTAATATTAACAATAAAGTTATCTTCCTCTTCAGAAACCTCATAACACAATTCTGGATTTAGAAAGTCAAAATGCTTAGGCCTTACAAACAATGATGTCCCAGAACTTACAAGAACACCTTCTGTATAAAGCAAATATTCTACGTATAATTTTCTAGCATCATCCTTAGTTATAACCTTGTTTTTAAAATCTATAGTTTCTACTAACAAAGACCTCAAAGGTTTAACCGTTATTTCCTTACTTGCAGTATCTAATATTTTAAAATTATCTCTAAGCCTCCAAGTTACCTTCCCACTAAAATAATTAAGAGTTTCATTAGTTACATGGAATTCGACCTTAGTTCCTTCTTCATTAGCTGAAAGCAACACTGGTGCAAAGAATTTCTTGGCAAAGTAGTGAAGTGCCTTCCATCTTCCATAATAATCTATACTTGACCAAGAAGCTACAGGCCAACAGTCATTTAATTGCCAGTATATAGCGCCCATACATCTTCCCCTATTTCTCCTCCAATGCTCCACTCCACATTTTATAGCTTCAGCCTGTGTTATTTGAGATGCATATACCATGTTTTCAAGTCCATTTGGATACTTTAGATATTCAGATATATAGTAACTAATCTTTCCATTGCCTCCTACATGTTTTTGATGCTTCTCCATAACATATGAGAATGGATTTCTATCTTCAGGCAAAGTGTAACTTTCTATAGTTTTAATCGCCGGAAATGACTCAAATCCAAACTCCGATACAAATCTAAAATAATGTTTTCTATAATCCGTAAATGGTTTTAATCCATGCCATACATCCCAATAATGTGAATCACCCATATCATCATTACTTAGTTCCTTAAAACTTCCTTGCTTTGAAGGTGAAGATGGCCAATAAAAAGTATTAGGATCATATTTTTTTATTAATGCAGGAAATAGCACCTCATACTGTCTAATATATTCTTCCTCTGTAGTCTCTCTTTTGTGAATTCCCCAGTATGCAATTGCTGATTCATTTTCATTATTTCCAGTCCACAATCCTAAACATGCATGATGCCTTATTCTTTTAATATTGTCTTCCAATTCCCCTGTAATATTTTCTTCAAAATCATCCGATAATTTATAATCTGCGCAAGCAAACATAAGATCCTGCCATACCAATAATCCATATTTATCACATAAATCATAAAAATAATCATCAGGGTAATAACCACCACCCCAAACACGTATGCAGTTCATATTTGCAGCTACACAATCCTTTATAAGCCTTTCTGTCTTTTCTCTATTACATCTTGCTAATATGTTATCTTCTGGTATATAGTCCGCACCCATTGCAAAAACAGAAAAATTATTTATGTTAAATTCAAAGCTCTCTCCCCATTGGTCCTTTTCTCTTCTTAAATTTATATTTCTAAGACCTATATTAAATTCTTTTAAATCTAAAAGTTGGTTGTCATTTATTAAACTAACTTGAACACTATATAATGGCTGATCCCCATAGCCATTAGGCCACCAAAGCTCTGGTTCCTTAATATCTAACTTAAAATGATTTTCAAGTGAATCTACCAATATATTTTTCTCCACAATTTTTCCATTGGGCGCTGTAATTTTAACGTCAATACGGAGTTTCTTATTCTCAATATTAGTGTTTATTACCTTTACGTTCAAATCAACTTGATTTTGTGAATACTTTTGGGTTACATATACTTCTTCTACTCTTCCTAAGTTGTATGCTTTAATATAAATATTTCTCCAAATACCCATATCAGGTATCTTTGGTCCCCAATCCCAACCAAACATGTAATGTGACTTTCTTAAATATGGAAATCCATCCATAGCATTACATCCCCAAATATATTTTTCCTTAAACCGACTCTCAATAAACTTTGTTGGTGAATGAAATAATATGTGTATATTATTTTCCCCACTCCTTACTAGCTGCTTTATATTAAGTTCATAAGTTCTATGCATATTATTAGTTTCTGTTACCTTCTTACCATTTATCTCTATTTCACTTAGAGTGTCAAGTCCTTCACAACATAACAGTAGTTTATCTTGGTTCAACAATTTCTCATCAATAAAAAACTTCCTTTTATACTCAAAATCATAATCAGCTTGTTCTAAAACTTTGTATTCATTGTCTCTATAAAAAGGATCTTCAATAATACCCTTTTTTAAAAGATCGTTAAAAACTGAACCTGGCACACAAGCTTCGATCCACTTATCGTTAACTGTATTCCTCATTTCCCATTTACCGTTTAAATTTAAATTAATCATGCCGTTTGACCTACCTCCCTCATTCAAAAAACAACTTCTCCGACTGCTAATAAAAATCACACATACTTAACTAAATCGCCTAGAAACTTACAAACGTATTATGTAACGTTACAGTTGCGTTGCTATTATATTTTAATGCAACTATAATTCAATGTCAATAATAATATTGGTGTCTAATTATATTCGTATGCTCATAAGACGACTTGACATCAGCCTTTAATAACAATCTCATAAGTTATAATTGTAACTTTACATTCGTAAGACCTTTTTAAATTTAACATACTTTAAAGAAATATCTATAGCAATGATCCACCACAACCTTATAAATCTCTAATTATTAGCATATTCTTTTGGCGAACATTTATAATATTTTTTAAACAAATGATAAAAGTGGCTCAAATTATTACACCCACACATAATGCAGATATCTAATACCTCATAATCACTAGATTTTAGCAATTCAGCTGCATAGTTCATACGTTTTTCATTAATGAATTGAGTGGGTGTAATATCCAAATACCTCCTAAATACCCTTGTTAAATGCTCTTGACTATAATTTGCAAGTGTGATTAATTTACTGAGACCTCCCACATAATTATCCCGCTCACTCATCTTCTCTATAAGTTTTAAAAACCAAGGCGGAACATTAATTTTACTTCTTTTTACACGAACAGCGCTATAGAAATTATAAAGTAACAATGGTAAAATTGTTATAAAGTATAGATGGCGTTCTTCCCCCACTTCAGTTTCACCAATTTTTTCTATTTTACCTTCTATATCTAAAAATGTAGATCCTTCAAGTAATATAGTTGGTGCAATTCTAGGTTCTAGAAAAGATGTAAAATTAAGACTAAGATATTTGATTGTTATATTAATTTCTGAAACTGGTATGCCAATTGTAATAAGTTCGAAATCAAATGATTTAAAGAAGCTGTATTTGTGCACATCATTTGGACGCAAAAATACAAAAGAACCTCGTGATAAGAGCTGAGTAAAATCATTTACTACATGGAGTGCCTTTCCTTTGGTAACTAAAAAAATTTCATAAAAATCATGGGTATGTGCTGGGTAGGTTTCCGCGACACTCGTCTGTTTTAGAAATCCCGTACCGCTAATTTTATCATTATCTGATAGTGTTAATTTATCTATACTCATATGAACACCTCTCCAATATCAATATAATACAATACCCCATCAAATAGCAACAAGATATTTTGTTAAATTGAATGTAATATTAGTAAATAAGGAGAATTAGTGTTTACACTATCTCCTTTAATTAGGAGGTCTTATAATGAATACAATTAATATTTTAGACTTTGGTTCCATTCCGAATTCAGGTAACCTTTGTACTAAGGAAATACAAGATGCTCTAGATGTTGCATCACAAAAAAATGGTGCCACAGTAATAATACCCACTGGTGAGTTTATCACTGGTACACTTAATTTAGGCAGTGCATCTTTGTATTTAGAGAAGGGTGCAGTACTTAAAGGTTCTAAGAACATACAAGACTATGTATTTAATGGTTTTGAACATAACGAGATGGGAAAAACTCTTTCATTGCTATATACTATTCATAATAATGATATTCTCATTTCTGGTGAAGGAACAATAGACTTAAACGGAGATAGTTTCTACTATATGGATAAACCTTCTATACCACAAAGTCTTATTCCTTTAACTGAAAAACAAAAGGATGAATGCCCAAGGCTTTATGATAATCGTCCAAATCAACCAATATTCTTTTATAATTGCCAACGTGTAAGTGTGAAAGATATCAAAATTATTAATGCTCCCTGCTGGACTATGTCCTTTATCGAATGCGAGGACATTCATGTCCATGGTGTAACCATAGATAATAATCTTTGTATACCAAATAATGATGGTATACATTTCTGTTCCTGCAAAAAAGTGTTTGTTTGTGATTGTAATATCTCAAGCGGTGATGATTGTATTGCACTCAGTTCAATAACTGATTGGAATAAGCCTTGTGAAGATGTGATAATATCTGATTGTATATTACGTTCCTCTTCAAAGGCAATTGTAATAGGTTATATGCATTCTATAATTCGTAACGTATGTATAAGTAATTGCATTATTAAAGAAAGTAACCGTGCCCTATGCATAATGGCCAGTTCGCATACCGGTCTAGTAGAGAATGTACAAGTAAGTAATCTTCGCCTCGATACTTGTATTCGGGCTGGAGGATGGTGGGGTAACGGTGAAGCAATCTGTATAATTGGTACTCCTCATAATAATCCTTCCTATGAACACAATACTCCTGACCGTGACTTCAATATAAACGTAAAAAGTATTTTCTTTCAAAATATAATTTGTACAACTGAAAATGTACTTGCTATAGTAGGCGAAAATGATAATATTTGCGATGTGCACATTAATGGTCTTATTGTAAAATTAAAAGACAGCGAGAATCTGATGATAAAAGGACGTATGGTAGATTTAAGTCCAAGCAAACAAACAGCTTATCTCCCAGATGATGATCCTTGCTGGTTATACATCCAAGATGTACGGTATATTACTGTAGACAATGCATTCATATTTCAATTTCACGGCAAACATCCAAAATTCTCTCAAACAAATTGCAAAAATATACAAATTAATGCCATGAATTTATAGACACATTTAATGAGCTTTTTACGTATCCATCATCTTAAAATTTATAGACAAGAGAGCTCAACTTTTACATTAGCTCTCTTAGTTTTTTCATCATTATTTTTTTGTAGAATTTCTAAGTACAAGTTTACCTTTAATCATAACTCTTCCATATTGAGTTTTTACATCATTTATTTTTTTTGAAATCATTTTTATAGTAACCCGAGCCATCTCCTCTATATCAACTCTCACAGTTGAAATTGTTGGATTTGATTGCATCGCATGTATCGAATCATCAAATCCTACTACAGAATAGTCCTCAGGTATCTTGTATCCACAGCTTTCAAGCTTTTGTATCAATATCAATGCAGTTTTATCACAATTGCATACGAAAGCTGTAGGCATATCCTCAGGTAGAGCGATATCAATCCACACACTATCATCAGTTCTATCATTAATAATCCAACTATCTTTAAACGGTAACCTATACTCCAAGATAGATTTATAATATCCTAAAAATCTATCTTGAATACTGCTAGTTAAATTCAAATTACCTACGAATGCTATTTTCGTATGTCCTTTTTCAATTAATGTATTAGTAATTTCATATGTTCCAAAAAAATTATCAGTATTAACGCTGTCTACATCAACCTTATCATAATAAAAATCTAAAAATACCAATGGTACATTTTGTTTTACGATTTTTTTAACATATTCTTTTGAAAGTTGCCCTAATATAATTACACCATCAACATTTCTATCCGCTATCATCGTAGGTATTGTTTCATCCATTTCATTATCAGAAGTTAATATATGAAACATACAAGTGTAATGTAACTTCTCTAAATAACTCGACAAAAATCTATATAAATCTATATAAAAATAGTCTTCTTGTCCATAATATCTTTCTGCCGAAATAATTCCTATACACCTGGGCTCGTCATTCATTGTCGACTTGCCATTCGAGTTAAAAACATACCCCGCTTCAGCTGCTGCATGCCTTATTTTCCCCTTCATACTTTCACTAATATCTTTATTACCCCTTAACGCCTTAGATACTGTGACCTTTGATACTCCGACTTTATTTGCAACATCCTGCATTGTAACTTTTTTCGCCATAGCGTCTTTACTCCTTCTACAATAAGTATTTCTTTATTTAAAAGGTATTATATTTTAATAAAAATAAGCAACCTAATAATTATAAACATTATAATTCTTAACAATTACTATTATAGCCATATTCAACTTAACAAATCAACATATTTCATTAAATATTACTTTACAGTGTTCTTTTATTAATTATAGTACCAATTTCATAGTTTCTTTATATAAACATTCAAATGAATCATTAATAAAACAAATCACTAATTTCGTAACTTATACAAGTTTTATTTAATCAAATATATATTATATTAGAATTATTCTATCAATTACTTTACTTAATTTTCATAGCAATTAAATAGCAAATATATATCGTATCTCTTTCTAATTCCTTACTTAATATTCTAACCGACCCTCTAAACTCCGAAGATAAGATAAATACATATTTTTTAAACATCACACAAAATAGCTAATATCTTACATAAATGTTGTGGTGTAATATATATTATACTAGCTTTAAAACTTCTTCCCACTCCGGCCTTAGTAACCCATATAAATACATATCATATCTTCTACCATCTCTGTGAATAAACTCTCTATAAACGCCTTCTCTTTTAAATCCTAATTTTTCATATAATTTTATTGCTGGTTGATTATATTCAAGTACAGTAAGATATATTCGATGAAAATTTAACTCCTCAAACCCAAACTCTATAGTTAATTTAAGAGCTTCTTTTCCATACCCCTGGCCCCTATTTTCACTTTCTCCAAGTCCTATGTATATTAACGCAGTACCATTATTCCAAGAAATACTTTCAAATCCTGTAACTCCAATAATTTTTTGTGAATCAAGTATTTTAACAGCAAAAATATAAGCTGTATTGCATTTTCTTATATCATTAATCGTCTCTAATATATCTTCAATATTTTTAGGTGTTGCACTTACTATATCATAATTACGCATGAATGATACATCATTATGCCATTTTTGAATTTCTGGCTTGTCTTCTTCATTTATAGACGTAAGATTTACCTTTTTTCCCATTAATAGATTTTTCATTATTTCACCTTTCCTCGCTTTTATTTTATATATAAATACATGACTTTTCAAAAAAATAGACTAGCTAACCGCTAGTCTATTTTTTTAAATCACTTATTAAAGTAATCTTATTTAACTATAATACATTACTATAATTAAGAATATACTTTTTTTCTAATTTAAATGGGTGATATGATAATTTAGATTTTCTAAGACCTTCTATTCCAAGATCCTGTTCTCTATTAATTATTTTAACATCACTAAAACTTCTATCAACAAATGCCTTATTAATAAAACTATACACACCACTATAAGTAGTATCTGCTTTCTCTATATGAATTACTGCTAAATCATCATTTAATTTTTCGCCTAAACTAAAAGCTACTATTTTCTCATCTACATAAACAGCTATACCCTTAGTGTTTACAATTTCCATATTTCCTAGAATATCTTTTATTCCCTGAAGTTCAAAATTAAGCATACGATCATTATTATTCACTTCATACCATTTTTCTGCAGCTAATATAACATCCTTTATTACCTGTGCATCTTTAATGTCTTTAACCTCATAATTATAATTCTTTATAAACGAATTATAATGATTTTTTTTACCATGAAGTTTCTTACCAGAGAGTTTTATAAGTTTTTCAGCCTCATATAAATAATCAAAGTTATCTCTATCCTCTTTAATACAAATACCCTTGGCATCACCATATATATCTTTTATCTCTTCCATAAACCCCTCATCAAGATCTTTAAATACAAACTCCATATTATTTTCTTTTTTATAATCCATTAGCGCATCTATTAACTCTTTAAGATTTTCTTTGCTATATCCCAAAGGTTGCATAAAATAGTATCTTCCCTCAAAATCCATTTTTTTTATTATTAAAGCATCTTTATAAATAGTAAAACAAATATCACAAGCCTCTCTCCATATATATAAAGTAGTAAAAGAATATTCACAACTTAAAAATTTATATGGATATATATACTTTTCGAATATTTCCTTATCTTCAATCGTAAGTCTTTTAAAAATCATAATCTCAACCTTTCCACTTAGTGTAAACCATAAATGTCATCATCTTAGTCTTTTCTTCTATTATTTTAGACTGTAAACTCATTTTTTGCAAGTAGATACTTTTAAGAACTTTAGTTTCCAAA
>NZ_CALEVF010000386.1 GCF_937920395.1 uncultured Clostridium sp.
TGGATAAAATAATGACTTATGATGAATTTGTAGAAAATGATGAAGTTCAAAAAGAACTAGAACTTATGTACAAATAAATAAAAAACAAATAAGAAAGGACACTTCTAATAACATTATTAGAAGTGTCCTTTTTAAACTAACTAAAATAATCCACCAAAGCCTCCGCAGCCACGGCCACCTATTCCGCCGCAACCGAGTAGTAAAAGAACTATCAAGATACCACTTCCACCAAAACCACAGCCGGAACCATTTCCACAGCTGTTTCCACAGCCGTTTGTGCAGTTATTATTTCCACATTGGCAAACTGGTTGACATCTATTTTCACAACAACAATCTCTATGTCTGTGACTCATATAAATAACCTCCTTATTTGATAAGAAAAAGTTTCAAGTTCTATTAAAGTAAATCAATTATTTGCCTTAATGAGAATCTTATACTTTAACTTAAGTATCAGGATATATCAATTAAGTTGTAGTTGTACTTTAATATATTCTACATTTTATTAAGTGTGAATATAAAGCTTAAGTATGTTTAAGATAAAACATTTATACTGGAAAGTAATGAAATACCTCGATTTATATCATAAAAACATACTATATTCTCCTAAAAAAAGGGTTTTGAAGATAAATATCGAATATAGTAAGTAAGATATAAAATTTTTTTATAAACGGAGGTAAGTAATATGGAAAAAGATAATACTTTAGCTTCTGCTAAAGAAGATATTAGTGATGGAACAGAAGAGGCAATAACGATAGTGTCTGATGCTACAAAAGAGAATGTTGGAAAGACTATTAATGTGGTAAAAGACATTGCAAAAAATGTTAAATCAAAAGCTACGAAGGTAACTACTGGTGCGAAAAGGAAAACGGCTAAAAGAACAATAGCTAAGAAAATTGATGTAGGTTTCTATGTTCAATATCAAGGTAAAGAGATATCAAAACGAACAATATTAGAAGACGTGTATGAAGAATGGGTAAAAACTCATAAGATTACAGAACTTAAAACTTTAGATGTATATATAAAGGTTGAAGAAGAGATAGCTTATTGTTTGGTAAATGGAGAAATTAAAATAGATATTAAATTATCATAACAAAAGTTCAGTAAAAATAGGAAAGGCTTAGTTAGGCCTTTTTTTATTTAAATGTAGTTTTATTAAAATGTATGAAAAATCATGTACATTATTTGAATTTTATGATAGATTGAAAGTAGGATAACACAATATTAGGAGGAATTTTAATGTTAAATGAAAGACTTAATAAGGTTTTGAAAATTATGGCAAAAGAAAAAATACCTCAAATGATAATTTCTGATCCTGCAGCTATATTCTATCTTACAGGAAAATGGATTTTATCTGGAGAGAGAATGATTGTACTTTATATTAATTTAAATGGAAATAACAAATTGTTCATTAATGAGTTGTTCCCTATAAGTGAAGATTTAGGGGTAGAAAAAATATGGTATAACGATACTCAAAGTCCAGTAGAAATTCTTGCAAAAAACATTGATAAAGACGTACCAATGGGTATAGATAAAAATTGGCCAGCTCATTTCTTAATAAAATTAATGAAGCTTAAAGGCGGTAGTACATTTGTTAATGGATCTGAGATTTTAGATAGGGTGAGAATGTGTAAGGATGAGAACGAAAAGAAATTGATGAGAGTAGCATCAAAACTAAATGATACAGCTGTTGATAAAATGATAAAACTTATTCCTAAAAAATATTCTGAAAAGAAAATGGGAAAGCTACTTTCAGATATATGGGATGATATGGGTACCCAGGGGCATTCATTTGATCCAATTATAGGTTATGGTGCAAATGCTGCTGACCCTCATCATGAAAATGATGAGTCAACGGTTAAAGCTGGTGACAGTATAGTTATTGATATCGGATGCAAAAAAGATTCATATTGCTCAGATATGACTAGGACCGTTTTCTATAAAACTGTATCAGAACATAGTAAAGAAGTTTACAACATTGTTAAGGAAGCAAATAAAAGAGGCATTGAGAAAGTTAAAGAGGGAGTTAGATTTTGTGATATCGATGCTGCAGCTAGAGACTATATTACAGAAAAAGGTTATGGAAAATATTTTACACATAGATTAGGACATTCAATAGGAATAGAAGTACATGACTTTGGAGATGTTTCTGCTGCTAATACAGATAAAGTTCAGGTTGGACAAATTTTTTCAATTGAACCAGGCATATATCTTCCGGGTGATGTTGGAGTTCGTATTGAAGATTTAGTAATAGTTACCAAGGATGGTTGTGAAGTATTAAATCATTATACAAAAGACTTAATTATTGTAGAATAGGGCAAATTATATTTATAATTTTTTATTGGAGGAATAAGTATGTTAAATATAGGTTGTCATTTATCAGTAGCAAAAGGCTATAAAGCTATGGGAGAAGATGCTCTTAGTATAGGAGCAAATACATTTCAGTTTTTTACTAGAAATCCTCGAGGTAGTAAAGCAAAGAATATTGATCCAAATGATGTAGCGGAGCTTCTTGAAATTATAAAAGAGAACAAATTTGCTACAATTTTAGCACATGCTCCATACACGTTAAATGCTTGCTCTGCTGACACGAAAACAAGAGATTTTGCAAATATGATTATGGAAGATGATTTAAAAAGAATGGAATTTTTCCCAAACAGCTTTTATAATTTTCATCCAGGAAGTCATGTAAAACAAGGCACACAGATTGGAATAGAATATATTATAAATATGCTTAATTCTATACTAAAACCTGAACAAACAACTACTGTACTTCTTGAAACAATGGCTGGTAAAGGAACAGAAATAGGTAGGACTTTCGAAGAGTTAAAACAAATACTTGATGGAGTTACATTAGCTAGCAAAATGGGGGTATGTCTTGATACTTGCCATGTATATGATGCTGGTTATGACATAGTTAATAATTTAGATGGAGTAATAGAGGACTTTGATAAAATTATAGGTCTTGATAAGTTATATGCAATTCATTTAAATGATAGTAAAAACCCATTTGAAAGTCATAAAGATCGTCATGAAACAATAGGAGAAGGATTTATTGGAATAGAGGCGATTACTAGAATTATTAATCATCCAAAGTTACGCCATTTACCATTTTATTTAGAAACACCAAATGAATTAGAAGGTCATGCAAAAGAAATTAAGATATTAAGGGAAGTTTACATAGACAAATAATGTCTAAATTTTTTAAATAATAAAAAACGCTTATCTACTTAAGCAAAAGCTTAAGTAGATAAGCGTTTTTTTATAGGTATACCTTAAGTTTATCCCAAATTTCTGAGAAGTTTTCAAATTCTATAAAATCTTTATTTTCTTTTTTTAGAAGATTTACTAATTTACCCTTAGCAAAAACAGCATCAGAAATTAATGCAGGTTTAAGATCGGGGGTACTATCACCGGCATAAAAGATTTTTTTATAATTAGATTTTAATTTTTCAACAACAATTAACTTGTCTATTCCATTTTGATCCGAATAATATTCATCATGTTCATCTAAGTCAAAATGAATGCCATTATCTTTAAAAATACTTTTATTAGAGTATACATCTACCCCTTTTATATGGTTTTTCGCAAGGACTTTATCTATGTAATAGTTTGAACCTGCACTGATAATAATAAAGTCACCACCAGCTTCTTTAACCTTATCTATGAATGCTTTAGCTGTAGGGTCAAAGGAAATATTTAAGATATCCTCGAGTAATTCAGATTCACTTCTATGTACATTATTAAAAACATAGTTTAAATATTCCCTATTTTTCATTTCTCCATTTTTCCAAGACTTGTATATTGGCATAAGTTCTTCTTTATAGTATGTATCAGACAATATTTTATAAAAATCTTTTTTAGTAAGGGTTCCATCAAAATCGGATATAAATGCAAAATCTTTCATTATAGTAATCTCCTTATAAGCTTATTGTAAATTTAGTTTGTACAGCTTCAATAATAGTATAACAAAAAAACAAAGATATGTAATGTTTTGTCTAGGATTCTCTAATATGTTACATTAAATTCAATTTAAAACCAACTTGTAAATAGGATAGTAAGAAAAACGGTTAATAATCCAGTTAGAACTACGAGACTGATACATAGTTTGTCCTAATGAACATAAACATATACAAAAATATTTTAAGCGAACTATTACTCAACTTTAGTAAATAGTTAATAGCTCACATGAGTTAGCAAATATATTAAAAAGTAAAAGAAAACTTTAATAAAATAGATTTTAATTATATAATATATTTAAGAAAACTACGAAATAATAAATATTAAAGAGGTGGGAATGCAAGTGAAAAAAGTTTTGGTAATAGATGATACAAAAAATATAAGAATGTTATTAACCACTTGTCTTGAACTAAAAGGTTATAAAGTTCTAACTGCTGATTCTGGAAAATCAGCTATAGATACGTTAAAAGTAGAAAAAAATAGTATTGATATAATTTTTTTAGATATTAGGATGCCTGAAATGAGTGGAACTGAGGTTTTAAAGATAATTCGTGATATGGGTTTTAATTGTCCTGTCATTATTATGACAGCATTTGCTACAGTGAAAAATGCTGTTGATTGTACAAAACTTGGAGCTGCAGCTTATCTTCAGAAACCATTTTCGCCAGATAGAGTTACTTCTGTTTTAGAAGAAATATTTACTCTTAAGGAAAGTCATGATGAAAAGCCAGAGTATTTAGAGAAAGAAAAGATTTTAATATCAAAGTCAAAGAGTCTGATTGAAGAGGGAGAGTTTGAGGCGGCTCATAATACTTTGAAATTAGTACTAGGAATAAACCCTTATAATAAAGAAATTTATCATTTAATAAGCGAGGTAAATAAGAACTTAAATAAATTTGATAAAGCAGAATTATTTGATAATATTTATAAACTATTTAATGATTCACATATTTAAATACAATATAATGGTTATATAGAAATTATATTTATAATGAAAATATATTTAGGATGTTTTAGAAATATTAGATAATGGTATAAATGTAAGGACAGCTGTTAATATTCAACATTTAGAAAGCCTAAATGATCTTGTTAGTAGAATGACTGGAATTAAGGTCAAAGAAACGTTGCCAGATAAAATAATTGTTGTTGCAGATCCTGTTCATTAAAATACAAATAAACCGTATATTGAATTTAAGGTGGTGGTTTCTATTAAAACATTAAAAGGCAAAATAGTAACTATTAATGTGTTTTTAGTTTTAGTTATAGTAATGATTGGACTGCTATCAAGCTTTAACATATACAGAGTAGGTGGAAAGATAGATGGATTAATAACAAATAATTATAAGAGTATTGATGCTTCAACTAAAATGACTGAAGTTATTGAAAATCAAGATAAGACAATTCTTAGATATATTGCTTTTGAAAATAAAAGTACAATAGATATTATTTATAATAATAATGAAGAATTTTATAAATGGCTTAATGTTGCAAAAACAAATATAACTGAAATTGGTGAAGCGAGTAACACTAATAAAATAAGTGGGGACTATCTTTTGTTTGTTAAGTCTTTCTCTAGATTTCACGAATATCAAAGCTCTCACACAAGTGAGCAGAATATAGAATTTTATAATTCTCAAATTTATCCTAATGTAGTTAAGGTTAAAGTCGATTTAGGGATTTTAGCAAAACTTAATGAGAAAGCCATGATTAAAGGGAGAGACAATGCAAAAAGTAATGCATTAAGTTCAATGTATTTCATATTATTAATTTCATCCATAGCTGCAATTTTAGGACTAATAGTATCGCTTATATATACTAACAAGTCTTTAAAACCTATATATTTACTGACTGAAACTATAAAATCAGTTAAACAAGGAGAAATTAATAAACAAGCACCTATTATAAATGAGGATGAAATTGGAATGCTTGCAATGGAGTTTAACAATATGACAAATAGGCTTTATGAATTTGAGCAGAGTACCACAGGAAAGTTGCTTTCAGAGAGAAATAAATCTATTGCAATTGTAAAAAGTATAACAGACCCATTGATAGTACTAGATGCTAGTTATAAAATTCAATTATTAAATGAATCTTGTGAAAATATTTTCGGAGTATTAGAGCAAAATGTGATTAATAGTCATTTTTTAGAGACCATTAGGAATATGGAGTTATATGACTATATTTTTTGCGTGGTAGACAATAAGATTCCGATTACTGAAAAGATAATAAGCTTTAAGGTAAATGACAGAACTTGTTTTTTTAATGTTATGGTAACTGTAGTTTATGATAAAGAAAATAAAATTAATGCTATAGTGGTACTCCTAAAAAATATAACAGAGTATAAGGAACTTGAAAAAGTGCGTACTGATTTTATAGCTACTATTTCTCATGAATTTAAGACTCCACTTACATCAATTATGATGGGTGTAGGGTTGATACTTGAGAAAAATGTAGGAGTCATCAATAAAAAACAGGAAGAACTTTTAGATACTATAAAAGAAGAAACTGAAAAGCTTACAGATCTAGTTAGTGATCTTCTAAAACTTTCAAAAATACAATCAGATCAGGCAGTATATAATATAAAAGCATATTCTATAGCTGAGATTGCTGGTGACTGTGTTAAAAATTATGAGGTTCAGGCAAAAAACATAGGGATTTCTTTATATAACAGTATAGAAGCTGATTTACCAAACGTAATTGTAGATAAAGAAAAAATAACTTGGGTATTAAATAATTTAGTTTCTAATGCTATTAAATACACAAATTCTGGTGGAAAAATAATTATAGGTGCAGTTATAGCAGGGGAAAAGATGAAAGTTTTTGTTAAAGACAACGGTACAGGAATTCCTAGAGAATATCATGAGAGAATATTTGATAAGTTTGTTAAGATAAGTGCCTATGATACAGAGTTTTTGAGTTCGGGTATAGGGCTTTCTATAGCAAAAGGAATTGTAGAGGCACATGATGGAATAATTTATTGTGAAAGTGAAGTTAACAAAGGGAGTACATTTACATTTACCTTACCTTTAGAGAAACGAAATTAATAAATTAGAAGTAGAATAACTTATAATTATAAGCTGTTCTACTTCTTTATTAATTTAAAGGTTCATGTAAAAACAAAAAAACAGATTAATATGTAACAATAGCTATAAAAATGTAGGAAAGTCAAGAAATAACGAATTAGTTGTAGATATTTTAGGTGAAAAATGGTATTATTTTTATGATAGGAAAAATAGACAATTAGTTGTTAATATTCCAACTTTAGGATTAAATTAACAAAATTGGGGTTAGAACATTAAGTATAAAGGGGAATTAAAATTTAAATGAATAATTTAGTCTTAGATGATTTAATCAAAGAAAGTCGAGATAATACCAATATAAGTTATATGCTAGAACAAGAAGATCTTTTTTTTGAAACTGGATATAAGGTCTTACAAAATCAAGAGAAAAATGGTTTTATTAAGTGTGTTAAGGTTTCACATAATGGAAAAATAAAGTTAGTTTACGATATTTCAAAGTATAAAAGTTTTCAGTCATTATTACACCAGATTACAATGGAGAATTTTCTAGAAATAGTATCTAGATTACTTGAAATAGTGTCAGAAGTTAAACATAATGGGTTTATGCAATGTGAGAACATTGATGTAAATTTGGACAAGATTTTTATAGATAATAATAATTTAAATGTTTTTTTGATTTATCTTCCAGTTAATGTTCAGACGAACTTAAGTAGTATTGGGACATTTGAGAGAGAACTTAAGAAAAATATAGCGTCAGCAATTTCTGAAAATAAAAATCTGAATAAGGAAATGGCTTATGGACTTTTTGATGACCTTCAAAATGATAATTATAGATTAGATGAAATTAGAGAAAATATGAAGAAAAATAATGTAACAAGAGTTTCAATGAGTAATGAGATTAATGGTAGTAGCGTTGAGGCTACATCGGTAGGTAGTAATAAAGCTTGTACAGATTCATTTCAGGTAGGGCAGAAAAGTGGACCACTAACACTTGAGGATTCTCCTTTTGATGCAGGCAAAATTGAAAAAGCGAAGTCTATGGATATAGCTAAACATAAATCTAAACCTAAAATTAGAAATAAAAATAAGCCAAAGACGACAAAACAAAAGAATATGAAACCAAGATCAAACTCTAGTAAGATGGGGTTAATAAAATCACATATATTACTATTGATTCAAGTTCTTTCAGTGGTAATATGTGTCACAGTATTACTGATTCTTGGATTTAAATCAATCCCTGCAATGATAATAAGTGGGGTAACAGTAGCTATTGATATAATAGCAACAGTACTTATTTATATATTTATTGTAAAGAAGAAAGATGTAAATTCAGTAAGCCACATGGATTTTAAACCAATATACGAAGGGGGAGCTACTGAAATATTAGATGGCATATTTGTACCATCAATTGCATTAGAAGGGATTGGAACTCCAGAAAACATACAAATTATTATTAGTAAAAGTGAATTTATAATAGGTAAAAAGCCTGAAGCTGTTGATGGAGTTATTGAATTTAATAAAACAATAAGCAGAGTGCATTGCAAAATATCATACGTTAATAATTCTTATGTCATCCAAGATTTAGAAAGTGCTAACGGTACTTATGTTAATTCAGTTAGAATACAAAAGGGTGAGCAGATTTCAATAAAGATTGGCGATAAAATTAGATTGTCAAACTGTAATTTCATGGTTAAAACTATAAGATAACCTAGGTAGATTAAGCTTAAGAAAAAAACCAAATGTACAAGGGATAAGACCACTCGACGAGAGGAATGAGAGATATCATATGGGAAATTTAAAGATTAGTTCTTTCGGTATATCAGATATAGGTAATGTTAAAAAAGTTAATCAAGATAGTTTTGTATATAAAATAGTTGAAGCTAGTAACTGTTATGCTGGACTATTTGCTGTAGCAGATGGAGTTGGAGGTTTAAAAGACGGAGAAGTTTCCAGTGCTATTGCAATTTCAAATTTAAATAAATGGTGGGCTTATGATTTCAAAGATTTTTATAATGATACAGATAAGTTAATTCCATCCTTAGTTGAATGTTTTACAAAATCAAATATAGAAATTATGGACTATTCAAAATCTAAGAATATTAGAACTGCCACAACTTTATCCGTCTTATTTATTCATAAAAATATGTATTATATTGTACATATAGGGGACAGTCGGATTTATAAATTAACAAAAAAAATCGAAAGATTGACTATAGATCATTCTTGTTATGTTGATAAAATAATAAATGGAAAGACTTATAAACAAAGCGCTTTGACTGAATGTCTAGGGAATAGAGCCCAGATTAATTGTTTTTGTGATTCAGGTGAAATATCAAAAAATGATATCTTTATGCTGTGCAGTGATGGAGTTTGTAAGACAATTGAAGATAACGAAATTTTAAACATAGTGAAAAGAGAAAAATTAGATTTAGGTAAAGCCTGCCAAATTGTTATAAATGAAGCCAAGGAACGTGGGGAAACGGACAATATCACATTAATTCTTGCTAAAGTCAGTAAGTGAATCTTGCAAAGACCTGCAAGTGAATTTTACTAAAGTAAGCAAGTTCTCTTGCTAAGTAAGGCAGAAGGGCGTTATTTAAATATATCATTATATTAGGAAGGAAAGTGTTTTTTTATGAGTAAATTGGTTGTAGTTCTAGCAGACACAGATGAAAAATATTTAATGCCACTGGAATTAAAATTTATCGAGGAATTTGGGGATAAAGCTGATATAGAAGTTATATCAGACAAAGATTATTTTAATTCTTATTTTAGCTCACTTAAGAAGATAGACATATTAGTTATACATGAAACACTATATTCTAGTGAACTTGCGAAACATTCTATTGAAAACTTATTCATATTAACTGAAACAAATGACGTTAATAGTACTCAGAATATGAGTATTAATAAGATATATAAGTATACAAGTATAAAAGAAATTTTTAATGAGCTTATGAGTAATCCTTCAACAAAAGCCTTAAGGTCATTTAATCAAAAGGAAGATACTAAAGTAGTAATGGTGTATTCCCCTTCAGGAGGTTCTGGTAAAACGATTGTGTCACTAGGCATTAGTGCAGCAATTGCAAAGTGTCATAAACATGTACTATATATAAACACTGAAACACTGCAGCGTTATAATTTTATGTTGAAAAATAAGGAGTTTTGTCCACATAGTTTTGAACAACGGATGATACAACGAAATGAAATAATTATCCAGCATTTACCTGGAGCTGTAGGCGTGGAACTATTTGATTATTTACTACCATTTAAGCAATCTATATCTTCTTTAAATATTAACATGGAGCATTATAAGAGATTAATAGATACTATAAAAAGTGAGGGGCAATATGATTATATAGTGGTGGATTGTTCGTCTGATTTTACTATCGAGAAAACAATGATGATGAGTTATTGTAATAAGGTTATGATAATAACAGGGCAGGACGCTGTATCTGTTTCCAAGTTAGATAGTTTGCTTGAAAATATTGACTGCTCTGATAATAATAAATATATGTTTATTTGTAATAGGTATTCGGGGGAATCAGAAAATAACCTTATAAGTAATAACCTAAATAACAAGTGTACAATAAGCGAATACATAGAATATTTTGATTTGGATTATGATGACTTTAACCTTGAAATTTTGGCTATGAATAAGCATTTTCAAAAGCTAGCATATACACTCATTTAAGTAGGGGAGATTTGATATGGATAAAATTGTAGCTGTTATATATATTCATAAAAGTGGTAAAAAATTTGATGTAGAAATACCTTTGGATATAACTGCAAAGGACCTTGTGGTTGCTTTGAATCAGGCTTTCAATCTAGGCATAGATGTAAGCAGCATCACTGAGTGTTACCTAAAAACGGAAAATCCTATAGCTCTGCTAAAAGGTAACACTAAATTGAAAGATTATAAACTTAGAACTGGTACAGTTATAAATATCACAGGGTAGGGGGAGAGTTGTATTGAAGGATACTAAATATAAGATAATAATTTTCGGGAAAAATATTTATCGTGAGCATGAACTGTCAAACTCAGAAGATGACTTAATTAATATAGGTACTACAAAAAATTGTAAGTTTAGATTTAATAAGGAGAACTTCTTTGGTGAGTTTGAGTTTAATTTAGTTAGGACTAACGATGGTTGGCAGTTAATCGGAGGAGATAGTGTTTATTTTACCGTAGATGGTGTAATGAAAATATATTCAAAGGATTTATCTCATGGTGATGAAATTATTGTTAAGTATCAGAATTCTAATGATGAAATATTTAGGATTAACTTTTTTATTGATTTTGATCTGATAGATAAGAATTATGAACGTATTATAGATATTTCCCAATTACAATCTATAACAATTGGCGGGACTGATAGATGTAATATTTCTATTATTGATACACTTCTTGGAAGTGATACCATTACCTTAAGTATAAAAGATAATAAGTATTATATTACAGATAATAATACAAAATATGGTGTGTATATAAACGGTAAAAAGATAGATGAATACTCAGAAATTTTGGATTATGACTTTTTCGAGCTTGTAGGATATAGCTTTTATTTAAAGGATAAGCACTTATACACAGCTAGAAATGAGAATTTAATAGTTGATAGATTGAACTATATAGATGCTGTTGAGCAGAAAAGTGCATTTAAGTATCCAAAGTTTAATAGAAGTACAAGGGTGAAGTATGTAATACCCTCTGAAGAAATTGAAGTATTGCAACCAATAACAAAACCACAAAAACCAAAGAAAAATGTAATAGTGACATTGCTACCAGCTCTTGCTATGTTAGCACTTATTATTATGCTTAGAGGAAGTATGGGGGGTGGAGGTTCGTTTATTATATATAGTGCTGCGACAATGAGCATCGGAGTTTTAGTTTCTATTATTACATTTATGACAGATGGAAAAAGTTATAAGAAGTCTATTATTGAACGTAAGGAAAAATACTTGGAATACATAAAAGATAAAGAAAAGGAAATTCAGGGCAAACGTAGTAATGAGAGGAGAATTTTAGAGAAAGTATATAGATCTAATGATGACAATATTACTACAATAAAAGATTTTGGTAAGGATCTTTTTGAAAGAGATTTAAATGATGAGGATTTCATGTTTGTAAGACTTGGGACAGGTATAAATGAAGCAAATTGCAAGATCAAATATACTAAGCAAGAATTCAAAAACACTGATGATGATTTAGTATCAATTCCCGAGGAAATAGAGAAGAAATATCGCTTTATTTTGAACTCACCAATAATATCAAAGTTCTCAAAATCCAATACAATTGGTATTGTAGGTAAACGTGATCAATTATATGATATTTTAAAAACTATTACATTAGATATAACAACTAGGCAATTTTATAAAGACGTAAAGCTATTTTATATGTTTAAGGAAGAGGACAGTGAAAAGTTTGCATGGTTAAGATGGCTTAAAAATGTTAATAACGAAGATGAAGATAACAGTATTAGAAATTTAATGTATGACGAAGAAAGTAGAAATTATATATTAGAAAATCTATTTATAGAACTTTCCAAAAGAGAAGCTAGATCATCAAGGAGAAGCGATGACCAGGTGGAAACTAGTTATGTTATTTTTGTATTTGATAAGAAGGGTATTGAAAAACATCCAGTATCTAAGTATATAGAAACATGTAATAAGTATAATTTCACTTTTGTATTCTTTGAAGAATATGAGGAATTGCTACCTAAGGGATGTAGTGAAATAATAAGGCTTGATAATAGTAACACTGGTTGTTTGCTTCAAAGTGATAATGGAGATTACGTATCAAAGTTTGAATATCCTAAAATATCAGATAAAATAATGGAAAATTCTATTCTAAAATTAAGTGCAGTTTCAGTTGATGCGGTTACATTAGAAAGTGAATTAACTAAGAATATTTCACTATTTGAATTACTTAACATAATGTCAGTGGATGATCTTGATTTGACAGCTAGATGGTCGCAGTCAAGGGTCTATAACAGTATGGCTGCACCCCTGGGGGTTAAGACTAAAAATCAGATAGTTTATTTAGATCTTAATGAAAAACATCATGGACCACATGGACTTGTTGCAGGTACTACCGGTTCTGGTAAGAGTGAAATACTACAAACTTATATATTATCAATGGCAACACTTTTTCATCCTTATGAAGTTGGATTTATGATTATTGACTTTAAGGGTGGTGGTATGGTAAATCAATTTAGAGATTTACCCCATTTAATTGGTTCAATTACAAATATTGATGGTAGAGAAATAGATAGGTCACTTCTATCAATAAAGGCAGAATTACGCCGTAGACAGGAGATGTTTTCAAGGTATGATGTAAATCATATTGATGCATACATAAAGCTATATCGAGCTGGAAAGGCAACAGATCCAATACCACATTTAATAATAATTGTAGATGAGTTTGCAGAACTCAAAAGTGAATATCCAGAATTTATGAAAGAATTGATAAGTACAGCAAGAATAGGTAGAAGTTTAGGTGTTCATTTAATACTAGCAACGCAAAAGCCATCTGGAGTAGTAGATAACCAGATTTGGAGTAACTCTAAGTTTAAGTTATGTCTTAAAGTTCAAACTAAAGAGGATAGTAATGAGGTAATTAAAACACCACTGGCCGCTGAAATTGTTGAACCAGGTAGAGCATATCTTCAAGTTGGTAATAATGAGATATTTGAACTTTTTCAATCTGCCTACAGTGGAGCAAAAGCAGTAGTAGCAGATGGTGGTAATAATAATGTGTTTGAGCTAAATATGCTTAATTTATGGGGTAAAAAGAAGTTAATATACTCTAATAAAAAGACTGACGATGACAAAAACGTAAAAACTCAATTGCAAGCTATTATTGAATATGTAAATGATCATTGCAAAATTGATAAGATTAAAAAATTAGCAGGAATTTGTCAACCTCCATTAGAAAATGTAATTTACCTAGATATACTAAGACATGGTATAATTGACATAATAACAGGTATAATGGCAACTGTTGGTATATATGATGATCCAGAACAACAATTACAAACTGAATTAAACATTAATCTATCAAATAGTAATACTTTTATTATTGGTTCATCACAATCAGGAAAAACTACAATGCTTCAGACAATGATATATTCTATTATGGACAATTATACGCCACTAGAAGTAAACATTTATGTAATAGATTGTGGGAATATGGCAATGAAGGTGTTTGAAAACTCAAACCACATAGGTGGCATTGTATTACCGGCTGAGGAAGAACGAATAAGTAATTTGTTTCGAATGCTTCATAATGAAATTGATATTAGAAAAACTTTTTTCTCAAATAATAGTGTAGGAACATTTGAGGCATATAAAGAAGCAGGATTTAAAAATTTACCACAAATACTTTTAATCATTGACAATATATCTGCTTTTAGAGAATATTATCCTTTATATGATGATGAGTTATTAAATCTCTCACGTGAAGGACAAAGTGTGGGAATTAATATTATTACAACAGCAACACAAACTAATGCAATGGGATATAAGACACTTGCAAATTTTGGTACTAGAATAGCATATACATGTAATGACAAAGGTGAGTATTCTAATATATTTGATAGATGTAGGACTCAGCCAAAGGATACTCCTGGACGAGCTCTCTACATGATAGATAAACATATTGTAGAATTCCAAACTGCATTATGTGTAAAAGGTGATAAGGAAATAATTAGAGCAGAGAAATTAAAGGCCTTTGTAGATGAGAGCAAAGCTAAGTATTCAACATCTATAGCAAGACAAATTCCTGAGGTACCAGAAATACTTAAGGGTAGTGAGGTATTTGCAAATAATAGAGT
>NZ_CALEVF010000387.1 GCF_937920395.1 uncultured Clostridium sp.
GGTGACTGGAGTTCAGACGTGTGCTCTTCGATCTGTATTGGTATGTCTTATTAATTAGGGACATAATATTATTTTATATTATTATATAGGAATAATAAGTAACATACTCATCTCAGAATATTTCCTAATACTAATCCATCCTCGACTTATAAAAGAAATAAAAATTCTACAGAAGCTTGTCCCTATTTTAAGCAAATCAAACTTTGGTATATTGTCTTATAATATAAATCTTATTTGTAATTGGTTCAAAATCTCTAATTTCATTATTAATTTTTTTATGTACTTTTTATTTTACTCTTCTAGCTGTAACATAATCATTTCTTCCCACAGGTGAAATTTTAATAAAATCTCCTGTATGAGGAGCATGTATATAATTGTTATCCCCAATGTACATCCCCATATGATGAGGATTAGCGAACGTTCCAAAAAACACCAAATCTCCTGGTTGAAGCTTATCCCTTGGTACTTCTACACCATCATTAATCTGATCAAATGTGGTTCTTCCTACAGATATTCCAAAATGGGCATATACGTATTGAGTGAATCCTGAGCAATCAAATCCTGAAGGCGTTGTTCCACCCCACAAATATGGTGTCCCAAGAAAGGTAGAAGCATAGGCTATTATAGCAGCTTGCGATACAGTAGCTCCACCCCTTGAAGGCGTATATTTAGGAGTAGATTTCCTTATATTACTTAGTTTCGTTGTACTATTTTTTATTGACACTTGAGGCTGGGTTATCTTCTGCACTGAAACATCTTTCTTACTATTTAATCCAGCTATCAATTTATTTTGTACTTCTTTAGCAACAATTTCTTTACTCTTTAATTCGGTTGTTAATTTATTTTGTGACTCTTTAGTGACCAGTATCGTGTCTATCTTCTGCTTATTCTCTACTTGCAAACTCTGTAATGCTCCCTTTGTCGTATTTAGACTTTGCTGTTTTTTATTTAATTCATCTTGAGCAGCTTTAAGCCTAGCCGCTAGCTTTTTATCAAACTCTATAATGGTTTTTATGTTATCTACTCTTGATACAAGATCACCAAAACTCTCTGAATTTAGTATAATACTCACGTACCCCTCTGAACCGTTCATGTACAATACTCTCATTCTACTATTATATAATTTTTGTTCCTTCTGTGCATCACTTTTAACCTTATTAATCTGCACAGTTGCACTTTCGATTGCCTTTTCAGTTTCAGCTATCTTTCCTTTATTCTCTTCTGTTTTAGTCATAATCTTTTCGATTTCATTATCAAACTCTTCTATTTTTGTTTCGACTCCGTCTCTCTCAGTCTGAATTTTCGTTAGTGAATCTTTCTGCTGTTGTAACTTCTCATTTACTGGGGCCGCTAATGCAGTTACATTTGACGTGAAAATTAATGTAATTACAACCGCAAGGTTTCTCAATACATTCTTCATTATTACATCTCCTTCATTTATTTAAAATTATAAAACACTTAATAAATATACCAAAAACTTATGTGTTTGTTGTGAAGATTACCAGCATGCACACATTTTTTTTAAAGCTATCCCTTTTATTATTTCTAAGGTTAGGTTAAAACTTGGTCATATATGAACTGATTAATTCCTAAGTTAGCAAATAGTCATCAATTTATTCATAGTATTAAGATTTACATGTTTCATTTAATATCACTCCTTAATTGTTTTTGTCTATATGTTAATTTGTACATTAAAGAGTATATTACATCTTTCTAGTTTATAAAAAAATATAACCGTAGTCGAATTTATGAACACCTTAAGATTTTTAAAAACATATTTCATAAATAAGTTTAACAATGTAAAATATGTTAATAAATACTTTGTTATTTTTACTCAATGGAGATCTTACAACCTAGCTTATATGTTATTATTACTTTATAAACTTTGAGTAAATAAGCCTCATATGAATCTGGATAGAAATAGAAAGATTATGATATAAATATGTAAATTTAATAAGGAGTGTAATACGTTGAAAACTAAATGGGATAAAATTATAATCGGTGGGCTTTTAATTATTTGCTTGATATCGGCTCTTCTTTTATATATTACAGAAAATACTGGAACCGATAATAAGAAAGCTGTTATTAAAGTACAAGGAAAAATAATTAAAGAAATACCATTACCTAATTATGAAAAGAGCAAGATTTATAAATTTGATTTTTATGGAAACAACGGTTATTTAGAAGTAAAAAATGGAAGTGTAAGAATGCTTGAAATGGATAGAAAAATTTGTCCTAAGAAAATTTGCTCTAATACCGGATGGATAAACACCAAATATAAAATTATAGTTTGTTTACCAAATAAAATTGAAGTTAATATTGAATCTACAAAAAATGAAAAAATAGACGCAATGTCTAACTAAGAAATCTAGATCCAATTATAATATAATACAAAAATTGCGCCAGAAATTGATATATATAAGTTATATAATATATCTCATTTTTTATATAAAAATTATACCTTGTTTAGCTCTTAACTAGAAAAACGCCAAAATTAATATCTAATTTTGGCGTTTTTTCTTTAAATCACAATATTCTATTTTAATCAGCGAGAGTTTTATTCTCAACTGGTTTTGCTGCTATACTTGCTGCTGGAGCTTCCTTTATAAAAGCTTTAATTGCTCCAGTAGGACATTTAGCTGTGCAAGTAGTTTCATTACACTCTGACATACAAATTTTGCTGTCTACTACCGCTAAATTATTTTCAACTTTTATAGCACCATGCAAACAATTTTTAACACAAATTCCACAACCAATACATGCTATTGTGCAAAGTTTACGAGCTACTGCGCCCTTGTCATTTGATTTACAATTTATAGCTACATGAATACCAGGTGGAACTAAATCGATAACTTTCTTTGGACAAACTGACTTACATACTCCACAGCCTGTACATTTTTTCTCATCAATAATTGGCAATCCATTTTCGCCCATTGTCATTGCACCAAAGGGACAATTTTTAACGCATGTTCCAAATCCCATACAACCATACTGGCATCCCTTGGGTCCACCTTGTAGTAATGATGCTGCAACACAATCTTGTACACCTTTATACTCATAAGCTTTAACAGCCTTCTCTTTGCTACCTGCACAATGTACGAACGCAATTTTAGGTTCAACTTCAGCTGCTGCTTTACCAGTTAATTCAGCTACCATTTTTGCAACAACTGCTTTACCTGGAACACAAAGATTTGGTGCTACATCTGGGTTTGTAACTACGGCTTCTGCATAACCCATACAACCAGCAAATCCACAGGCTCCACACTGACCTTTTGGTAATATATCTTCGACTATGTGAATTAGAGGATTTATTTCAATAGAAAACTTTTTATTAGCAAATGCTAAAATCAAACCAAACACCAATCCAACTATTGTCATTACAATTAACACTGCAATTGCAATTTCTAAATTACTCATATTAATTTTTCAGCTCCTTTTTATACTGGTATCATCCCAGAAAATCCTAAGAAGGCTAATGCAAGCATTCCAGCTAAAATAAACGCTACACCAAGCCCTTGAAGTGGTTTTGGGACATCCGCAAGTCTTAATTTTTCTCTTAAACTTGCCATAAGGACGATTGCCAAAGTAAAGCCTAACCCGGCGCCTACTGCAGTTACCGCACTGTCTAAAAACGAATTATTATTTTCTACATTTAAAAGTGGTACACTAAATACAATACAATTTGTAGCAATTAATAATAAATAAATACCCCACATGTTATATAAAGTAGGTGCATATTTTTTAATAATCATTTCTAAAAGCTGAACAAAACTAGCAATTAGAAGTACAAATACCACCGTTGTTAAAAATGTTAAATTAAAAGGTGCTAATACAAAATGATAAACCAACCATGCCATCATAGAACTTAATGTCATAACTGAAGTTACAGCCATTCCAATACCAATAGACGCATTTAAGCTTTTCGAAACTCCAAAGAAAATACAGAGTCCTAAAAACCTTGTTAAAACAAAATTATTTACAACTATATTACTTGCAAGTATGGTTAAATAATGACCCATTACATCTCACCTCTCTCGAGTTTAACTTTTTCGCTATGGTCAATCCACATCTTAAAACCAGCTACCATGTAGCCAATTAATATAAATGCGCCTGGTGATAAAACCATGATAAGTGCTGGATTATACCAAGAACCAAGAACTTTTATTCCAAATAAGCTTCCTGCACCAATGAGTTCACGAACTACCCCAATTAACACAAGTCCAAGTGCAAAACCACAGCCCATTCCAAGTCCATCAAACATAGATGGAATAACCTTATTCTTTGAAGCAAAAACTTCTGCTCTAGCTAAAATAATTGCAAAAACAACAATTAATGCAAGATATATTCCTAGCGCCTTATTAAGTGCTGGCAAATATGCCTGTAATACTAACTGTACTACAGTAACAATTGTTGCAACTGAAGTAATATACACCGGTACACGAACCGTCGGATTTACTAATTTTCTAGTAACAGATACAACCATATTATTAGCAGTAATAACAAACAATACTGCAAGTCCCATAACCAAAGAATTTAGCGCACTACTTGTTACCGCGAGTGCAGGGCAAAGACTAAGTGCAAGAACAAAAATCGGATTCTCTTCAATAATCCCTTTTTTAAATATGTTCCATAAATCTTTCATATTATTTCCTCCCTACAAACTGTGTAACTTCTTGCACAGCTTCTTTAATGCCTTTAGTTACCGCTTTAGAAGAAATGGTAGCACCAGTCATAGCTTGAATATTATTTGTTTTTGTTGGGTCTTTTGTTACTTCTAAATCTTTGACTGCCTTACCTTTAAATTGGTTTCTAAAAGGATCTTTACTTGCATTATCTCCAAGTCCAGGTGTTTCTTTACTCTCTAATATAGTAAATTCAATAATTTTGCCCTGTGGTGTAACTGCCACTAGCATTGTAATTGCTCCACCATATCCTTTACTTTCTGCGGGTACAACATATCCAACTATTTTTCCATCTTTTTCTGCAGTAAACCAATCAGGTTTATTTTTTATAGGATTAAACTTTTGTGCACCTACCACTAATGATTTCATTGCATCAGTTTTAATTCCTGCCGCAGTTTTTACTGCAACTGGCGCAGTTATAAAATATACTATAGCAATAATCAATCCTGATATAAAACAGGCAATTGTTAAATTTATAGTAATTTGAAAAATACTATATTTTTTCTCGTGATTAACCTTTGGCTCGATATTATTCTCATCTGACATTTTTCACTACCCCCTTGCTCCAAATTTAACAGGCTTCATAAAGCGATCAATAAGTGGTGTAACTGCATTCATTAATAAAATAGAATAACAAACCCCTTCAGGGTATCCACCCTTAAGCCTTATTAATACCGTAATCGCTCCAGCTCCAATAGCAAAAACTATCTGCCCTTTCTTCGTAATTGGGATGGTAACCATATCTGTAGCCATAAAGAAAGCTCCAATAATTAGGCCTCCAGCCATCATATGGAATAACGGATCTCCTGTAAACAAACCAGTTGGTCCACATATCCAAGTTAAAATACCTACAGTTCCAATCATAAATACTGGAACTACCCAATTTGCATAACCTTTATAAATTAAATATATTCCTCCAAGCATAAGTAATATTGTAGATGTTTCCCCTATACTTCCATTACGAAAACCAAGGAATAAATCCTTATACATTTGAGGTGCGCTTCCAAAAGTTTCAATTAATTTTGAATAACCTTGTTGTTTTAAAATATTTAAAGGTGTTGCGGATGATACAATATCTACCTTTCCGCTCAAATTTGTCCAAGTTGTCATTGCAACTGGCCATGAAACCATAAGAGCAGCACGTCCAATATGAGCTGGATTAAAAATATTAAATCCAAGGCCACCCATAGCGTGTTTTGCAACTACAATAGCTAAAAACGAACCTACTACTGCCATATAAGGCGGTATTGATGGTGGTAAACACATTGCAAGCAAAAATCCTGTTAAAAATGCACTTCCATCAGAAACAGTTACTGGTATTTTTCTAAGTTTTTGTACTATATATTCAAATCCTACCGCAGATAAACTTCCCGCAAGTATTACAAATAATGCAGGAGTTCCAAAGTGATAAATTGCGAAAAGCGCAGCTGGTGTTAACGCTAAACTTACACTCCACATAATTTTAGAAATAGATGCTTCTGCACGTATATGTGGTGATGTGGTTACGGTAAAAAGATTCTCTTGTAATTTTACTTCACTCATTTAGCTAGAGCCTCCTTCTTTTTAGCAGCATCTGCATTGTTTCTCATTTTGCTGTATTTAATATATTGTACAATATTACGCTTAGCTGGGCATACATAAACACAGCTTCCACATTCAGCACAATCAAAAAGATTTTGTTCAAGTTTTGCTTCCTCATATAAGTCATTTTCTCCTAGTATACTTAGCATACTCGGATTAAGTCCACAAGGACAGACACTTACACATTTACCACAACGAATACAAGGAGATTGAGTTCCGTTATTAATATCTTTTTTATTTAATGCAAGTATTCCTGAAACTCCTTTAATTATAGAAATATTTAAATTTGATTGAGCAAATCCCATCATCGGACCACCCATAATAATTTTAGCTGGTGGTTCTTTAAATCCGCCACAATTAGCAATGGCATCTTCAAATGATGTTCCTATTCTAAGCAAAAGGTTTTTAGGTTCCTTGATAGCACTTCCACTTATAGTTGTTACTCTTTCAATTAATGGAATTCCACTTACAACTGCGTCACAAATTGCAACGACTGTACCAACATTTTGAACAACTACACCAACATCCATTGGTAAGCTTCCTGACGGAACCTCACGATTTACAAGTACTTTAATAAGCATTTTTTCAGCACCTTGTGGGTATTTAGTAGGTATTGCCACTACATTAACTGTAGTTCCTGCAAATGCCTTTTGCATAGCAATGACAGCCTCTGGTTTATTATCTTCTATTCCAACAAATGCTTTTTCAACTCCAAGAACCTTCATTACTAATTTTACACCAATAGC
>NZ_CALEVF010000388.1 GCF_937920395.1 uncultured Clostridium sp.
TAACGGCTTAAAAGTTAGGCGGTTCAATGATTGCAGAATTGCGCAATCGGCTAATATATATATTTAATAAGGGAGTGAATGTAATAATTAGATATAGTGTTAGAAAAATAAAATAATTAGGCTATGTTTAAGCTGAATATTGCAAATTAATATTAGGTATGTATTCACAATCATGCAATTATAATAGATGGACTAATCAACGAAGAAATTGTTATATAGTCAATATTATTTTAAACATAGTCCAAAATTATAGGGGGCAAAAGTCTTGAAAGAAAAAAGAGCTAAAGAAAAAAGAGTAAAAAGAACATCGATAAAAAAGAAATTTATATTATCAATGAGTTTAACAACACTTGTATGTTCATGCATACTTGCAGGAACTTTTATAACATATTCTTATAGACAAATAAAAAGTTCAACGGAAGAACAAAATTCATTTATTGCACAAAGTTCAGGTCAAAATATAGATACATATTTGTCGAAATACGAATCTTCTATTAAAGAAGTAGCAAATGGAATCGGTACAGTGGATAACGGTAAAGATAAAAATGCTATGATAACAAATATACTTAAGAATGCAAAAAACAATGACAAATCTCTTGTTGCTACTTATTATATTAGTGCAAAAACAGGATTCATGGACATAGTTCCTTGGACCCCTTTTAAAGGCGCTTTAAATACAAAAACTTTTAAGGAGACAAAAGCAAAAGGTGATACAGTATGGTTTGATGTTTACAAGGATACGGGAGGAACAAAGGAAATGATGATCTCCATTACTTATCCTGTGAAACAAAATGGAAAGTTCATTGGAGCTTTAGGATATGATATTAGTTTAGCATCATTAGGGGACGTTAGGACAAATCTTGAAAAAGGAAATAGTAATAAGTTGATTTTTCTTGATAACAAGGGAACTCTAATAAGTTCTTCACTATTTACTCAGATGGGTAAAAATATAGTTCCAAGTTTATCAGGAAAAAGTGATGATAAAGGAACTATAGATATTGTAGCAAATAAAGAAGTTTTTAGTAAAGAATATTCTTGGGCTGACAAGGTGTATAGCAATAAGAAAGGAACAACTAAGGCTACTATAGAAGGGACTGCATACGATGCATCTTATTCAACTATAGAAGGGTTAAATTGGAAGATGATTTCATTAAAGCCAGAATCAGTAGTTACAAATAAAATAAGTTACTTAGTTAGGCTAAGTGTTATAGTTTTAGTTGTGACATTGATACTAGTAGTTTTATTAGCTTTTATTACAAGTGATAAATTGGTAAAAGGTATAAAACATATTAAAGACGTAGTTAATAAAACAGCAAAGGGTGATTTGACAATATTATTAGATATAAGCTCAGGTGATGAATTAGAAGATTTATCAAATGATTTTAATGATATGACTAGAAATCTAAACTCTTTAATTTCTGAATTAAACCAAAAATTTAACGCAGTACAAGAAACAGCAAGTAGTTTGATTACTATATCGGAACAAAATAGTTTGGCAATTGGAGAGGTAACAAAGTCTATAGGGGAGATATCTTCTGGAACACAAGGACAAACTCAACAAATTGAGGATGGAGCCACTGCTATCGTAAGCCTTGGACATGAAATTGAAACAATTAGTGGTAAATCAAATTTAATAGAAAACTTGTTAAATAAGACTACAAATGATATTGGTAAAGGTAATAATGATGTTAGAACTCTAGAAGGTTCATATGCAAAGCTTGAGATATCACTTGGAATGGTTTCTGAAATTATTAGTGAATTAAATAAAAAATCAAATGATATAGCAGAGGTTACAAATGTTATAGCTGAGATTTCAGAGCAAACTAATCTTTTATCATTAAATGCTTCTATTGAGGCTGCAAGAGCAGGTGAGGCAGGAAAAGGTTTTGCAGTGGTTGCAGATGAAGTAAAGCAACTTGCTGAAAAATCTAAAGATTCGTCATTAAATATTAAAGAAATTATTGATAGCATAATAAATGATACAAGTTCGGCAGTTGAATTTATGAATAAAACAAATGGAATTAATCAAATTCAAAAGGAAGCTGTAACAAATATAAATACGTCAATGCAAGGGATCACATCTTCAATTGATCAGGTATTGGCGGAGGTTAAAGAAGAACTTTTAGGGATAAAGACAACTAATGAAAATAAGGATAATGTAGTTACAATGATAGATGGTATATCAGAAGTTGCACAAGAAACTTCTGCTTCTACGCAGCAGATAGTCGCTTCTATGGAAGAACAATCAGCTTCCTCAGAGGAAGTTAATAACCATGCCAATAATCTTATTGTATTAATTGAGGAACTTCAAGGGAAACTTAAAATGTTTAAGTTTGAATAAATAATAAAAGGGGGTGTCTCAAAATGATAAAAAAATCATTTTAAGAGATATCCTCTTTTCCTTATTAATTTTAATAAAATTACTAAAAAGTTACTCTAAATTTTGTATTTACATAAGAAAAAAAGAGCCATCTCGCAATAGAAATTACTTCCTATTTTTAGATGGTCCTTTTATCTATAAATAAATTTATAATGCTGACTTGAATATGTTTAGTACATCATTATGATCTATAGGTTTTAAACTACCTATCTTTCCGTATCTTACAGATTTTTTTGCCATTTCTTCTAAGTTACTTTCGTCTATTCCAACTTCACTAAGTTTTGTAGGAATTCCAAGTGAGACAAAATATTCGCGAGTTTTAGCAATTGCAGCATTTGCAATGGCATATTTGTCTGGTCCTTTTTCAATATCCCATACATTTACTCCAAATTCAACAAATTTGTCTACAGTGCTATCATCTAAAATATATTTCATCCAATGTGGAGTTAAAATTGAAAGACCTACTCCGTGAGTAATATCATAATAAGCACTTAACTCATGCTCCATTGGGTGAACAACCCAGTTGCTATCTTTTCCGAAACTTAATAGACCATTTATTGCAAGACTTGAGGCCCACATTAAATTTGATCTCGCTTCATAATTCTTAGGGTCTTCCATTGCTGTTTTGCCATAATTTATACAAGTTTTAAGAATTGCTTCAGCCATTCTATCTTGTAAAAAAGCCTCTTTTGTACTACTGAAATATGCTTCGAAAGTATGACTCATTATATCTGCTGTTCCTGATGCAGTTTGATATTGGGGTACTGAAAAAGTATAAGTAGGATCTAGTATCGAAAATCTTGGTACCATATCAGGATGACCAGTTCCTAACTTTTCATTGATATCCATATCTGTAATAACTGCAAAAGTATCCATTTCAGATCCAGTTGCTGCGAGAGTTAATACAGTAGCTATTGGAAGTACTTTAGAAATCTTGCTTGGGTCTTTAACTATATCCCATGCATCTCCCTCGTAATAGTAAGCTGCTGCAATAGCTTTTGAACAATCGATAGAACTTCCTCCGCCAGCAGCAAGTACTAGATCAATTTTGTTTTTTCTGCAAATTTCCACGCCTTTTCTTACAGTTGTTATTCTTGGATTTGGTTCTACGCCTGAAAGTTCCCAAAAGTCAATTGAATTTGCATTTAGTCCTTTAACTATATCATCATAAAGACCATTTTTCTTTATACTCCCGCCTCCATACACAAGGAGTACTTTTGTACCATATTTTTTTATTTGCTTAGGTAAAACACTAATTTTACCTTTACCGAAGAAAACTTTAGTTGGAATTGAATAATCAAAATTTAACATAAAATCGCCTCACAAATTATTATTAGTATACTTATATCTTAATTCTAATTCGTCTGTATGTCCATGATTATGGTAGAAGATCTATAATAGATAGATTTTTTTCATTTTGTAAATCTATAAAATTTGAATCAACAAATATAAGAGGTTTAGATATATTATTTATGTCTATTTTAATTATCTTTCCAATAAAACCATTATTAAGTTTTACCATTTCACCAGTGTAATAGTTTGACATATGTCTTACAAATGTAGTTATATAATTATAATCTAATAGATCAATGCAATCATGTTGCAAAACTTCTAACACTTTAAGTGGATTTTGCTTTTTGCTATAGACTCTGTCAGATGTCATTGCATCAAATGTATCTGCAATTGCTATTATTTTTGCAAAAGTAGTAATTTTATCTTCCTTTAAACCAAGAGGATAGCCTGATCCATTTAAACGTTCATGATGCATAAGAACACCTGAAATTATGGATTTATCGAGTAGTGGAATATCTTTTATAAGGTCGTAAGCGTAAAATGAATGCTTTTTAACTTCATCAAATTCTGGCTTTGTAAGTTTAGAAGGTTTATTTAATATAGTGGGATTAATTTTAGTTTTGCCGATATCACTAAGGAAAGCTGCATGAGTTAAAAGTACTAATTTATTCTTAGGTAAATTAAGCCACGTTCCTAGCATAGAGCTTAAAAGTGCGACGTTTACACAATGGTGAGTAAGATATTCGTCTATATTTTTAGAATTTGTTATATTCTTAATAATTGAACCATAATCGGTAAGATTATCTAAAATTTCTTTGGACATAATTTTAATTTCTGTTAAATCTGGCTGTGAATCCTTTTGTAGGCTATGTAAAAATATATCTATCTTATTTGAAAAACGATTTAATATATTCTCAGTTTGAATTAAGCTCTGCTCTCTTGAATTTTGTGAAATGGGTACTATGAGATCTGCTTCACTAGTATAAATACTTACAGTGTTCGATGGATAAAATTCTACTATTTTTTTTATAACTGAACTATTTAATGCAATTTCCTTTGCAACTAAAGTTACTCCATCAAGTATTAAATTTTCAGCTAAAATCATATTTGGTTTTAGTTGGTAAATGCTTATACTTTTAACATTTGGGTTCATAGATCTATCCTCCTTAAATTTATTAATAAATTCTGTGAATTTGTCTATTGATTGGTAATATTATACCATATATGAATTATGTTTAAATAGATTTAATTAGAAGTAGATTTGATGCTTTATATGTATGTAAAAAAAACCACTATTTAAATTATAAATAGCGATTTTTTTATTTATTTATTTATTTTAATATTTACGTACAAATATCCGTTTTGTAGTGAATGTCAAAGTTAATATGGACATGCCATTAACTACATCCAGTTGTTGTCCCACAATCAAGGCAAACTTTACAAGTGCCATTTCTTACAAGTCTAGTACTTGAGCAAAGTGAGCAGGTTTCAGAGTATAATCTTTCACCTTGAATTTTGCCATCATCTTTATTTGAAGGAGAAACCATATTTTCATTTTCTTCTAAGGTTGTTGAAATTTCATTTTCAATGGGGATTAGCGGGTTATTAGGTATATTTGTGTTTTCGTAATTGTCAGGTTTAATCTGACATCTACTGTAGTCACCTAGTTCTATATCAATAATTTTGCTAATTAAATCAGAAATAGAAGAAACTGATTTAATATAAGGATGTTTTTGTACAAAACCATAAGGTTCAAATTTTTGACCTCTAAGCATCTTCGATATAGCTTCTGCAGGTACATGGTGTTGAAGCATAACTGAGATTGCTTTTGATAGAGAATTTAATAATCCTGTAATAATAGTACCTTCTCTATCCGTTGTTATATATATTTCAGAAATCTCACCATTTGAACGCCTATTTACCGTTGTATAAATTTTTACATCCTCAATTTGAGCAGGATGAGTAGTTCCATAACGAATACCAATTGGTTTTTCACGTGTTGAGTGGGATTGATTTGAAGTTTTTTGTAATGATCTTGCTTTCTTTAAAAGAGCATCATATGATAAATCCTCAAGTAATAGTTCTTTATCCTCGGACAAAGTAGTGTTTAAAGGTTGACTTGCCTTTGAACCATCTCTATATAAGGCTATACCTTTTACGCCTAATTTCCAAGAAGTTAATATAACTTCTTTAAAATCCTCAATAGTGGCATTTTTAGGTAAGTTTACAGTTTTTGATATAGAACCTGATATCATAGGAGTTATTGCTGCCATCATAAGAACGTGTCCCATAAAGGAAATATATCTTTTACCACTACCACATTTATTTGCTGTATCAAATATGGCTAAATGCTTAGATTTTAAATGAGGAGCACCCTCAATTTTACCATCTAGAATTTTCTCGTATTCAAAGCCGTTTTCATTAACCATTTCTTTTCTTAGAATGTAATCAAAAATATCATTTGTTTCACTTTCGGAATACCCAAGGTTTTCTAAAGAATCTTTAATTACAGGATTTACGATGGTCATAAAACCACCACCGGATAATTTTTTATAAATAAAATGACTGAAATATGGTTCTACAGATGTAGCACCACAATCCATAGCAAAGGAAATAGTTCCAGTAGGAGCTAAAACTGTTACTTGAGCGTTTCTAAAACCATAGTTTTCGCCACTACTTAATGCTTTTGTCCAGCAATTTTTTAATGTTTCACTTATAGCACCTAAATAGTCTTTATTTAAAACAGCGTGGTCAACTTTTATAGGTTCATAGTTTAGATTCTCAAAGCTACTATTTATTGCTCCAGCTGCTCTTGCGTGATTCCTTATAACTATCTGCATGTAGTTCTTATTAATTTCATATTTTTCAAAAGGAGACAACTCTTTAGCAATTAATGATGAAACATAATAAGATTGCGCAGTCATTATTCCAGTTAGAGACGATGCGATATTTCTAGCATCTTCTGAGTCATATGGATATCCCATAACCATAAATAACGAAGCTAGGTTTGATAACCCAAGACCTGTTGTTCTAAATAAATAACTTTTTCTTGCTATGTCTTCAGTTGGAAACTGTCCCCAATATATGGATGCTTCAAGAACTAATTGAGTAAGTCCTATTAAATGAACATAACCATCTACATCAAATTTCTTAGTTAAAGCATCATAAAATTTATAAATATTAATAGATGCTAAATTACAAGAAGTATCATCTAGAAAGGCATATTCACCGCAAGGATTGGTTGAATTAATTCTATTATGTTTAGCACCAACTTCTCCATCCTCTCCAGCAGGACAAGTGTGCCAAGCATTAAAGGTATCATCAAACTGAGGAGCTGGGTCTGCACATTTCCAGGCAGCGTCATTAAATGTATCCCATAATTTTTTTACGCTTATTTCCCTGTCAACTTCAGGGTCACATCTTCCCTTAAGAGTAATGGTTTGATTAGGCTCTTTTGATAAATTATCAACTTTAGTCATGAATTCATCAGAGAATCTTATAGAGTTGTTTCCGTTTTGACCAGAAACAGTTTCGTAAGCTTCTCCTTCAAAACTACCATCATAACCCATCTTCGTTAAAGCCCTTACTTTATCTTCTTCTTTAGCTTTCCAAGTCATGAATTCCATTATTTCAGGATGATTTATATCAAGGCATAACATCTTAGCAGCACGCCTTGTAGTTCCACCAGATTTTATTGCACCTGCATTTCTATCAAGGCCTTTTAAGAAACTCATGAGACCAGAGGAAATACCACCACTAGATAATTTTTCTCCAATACCACGAATGCTCGAAAAATTAGTTCCTGTACCAGAACCACCTTTAAACAATTTGGTCTCTGTTACATATTGCTCAGAAATTGAATGTTTGCCTAGTAATTTATCTTGAATTGATAGAATAAAACAAGCTGAAGCTTGAGTTCTTGTATAAGCATCCTCACTTTTAACTATCATCTTTGATTTTTCATCATAATAAAAATTATCTAATGATCCACCTTTAATACCATAGGATAGGTTAAGACCAGTGTTAAACCATTGGGGTGAATTTGGAGCAAACATTTGATTTAAAAATGCATATACCAATTCATCATAAATAATGCTTCTTTCTTCCTTAGATTTAATAATAGTCTCATCCATTAAAGCTTCACACCAAAAATTAACAAGTCTATGAGCTACAAGTTTCATACTAT
>NZ_CALEVF010000389.1 GCF_937920395.1 uncultured Clostridium sp.
AAAAAAAGAGCCATCTCGCAATAGAAATTACTTTCTATTTTGAGACGGCCCCTTTCTTATGTTTTAATTTAATCAATAAAAGTTATACATTTATTACTGTGTTATAGTATGTAAAGTGAATGACATATCATTTTGATTCTAAGCTATACAAGAATCCACCATTCTTCACCTTCATTAAATAACTCAATTGCTTTTCCATCAATATTGCATTTATATCTTGACGCATTGTTAAAAAGCTTCATACTCCTAATTGGATCTTTTATTTCAAAATCTTCATCGTTGTAAGTCAATTCAAAAGGTTTATTCCATCCATTATCATCAGGATTACTTTTAACCACAACTAACATTTTTTCATTCTTATTTCCCCAAGCCATAACAGTAACCTCCTTTGTAAAATCTCTATTCTCTTAGTACTATTATAATACATTTTTATGAAAATGTGAGTTTTTGGGACAAACTATCAAAATTGATTATTTAATAATTTATAAATAAGAATTATATTAGAAGCATAGCAAATACGTATAGAGTAGTTGCTAAAAAATAATAATATAAAGAGAGGCTGATTAAAGATGGAATTTAATTGCGAGGTAAAGGTAGATGTTGAAAGAACAAATGCTTATATGGTTGGTGCTGGACTTGCATCACTGTCTGCTGCAGTATTTTTAATTAGAGATGGACATGTTCTAGGAAAAAACATTCATATATATGAAGAATTAAATGTCACAGGTGGCAGCATGGATGGATATGGCGATGCTAAGACAGGTTATGCAAACCGTGGTGGAAGAATGTTTGATGAGGAAGCATATGCTTGTACTTTTGGGGTGATGGAAAGTATTCCTTCATTAACTAATCCTAAAATTTCAATTCTCGATGAATTTAATGCTTTTAACAAAAAAAATCATACCTATTCAAAAGCTAGATTAATAGATAATGAAGCTAATATACTAGAGTCATCATATTTAGGATTTAATCGAGCTGATAGATTGGCTTTAGCGGATATAATGATTAAACCTGAAGAGACTTTAGGTACAAAAACTATTACAGATTGTTTCCCAGAATCATTTTTTAAAACGAATTTTTGGTTTATGTGGACTACAACGTTTGCATTTAATCCTTGGCATAGTGCTATAGAGTTCAAGAGATATCTTCATAGATTTATTCATGAACTACCACATCTAGATGATATGTCTGGAGTGCGTCGTACACCATATAATCAATATGATTCGATGTTATTACCTATGACTAAATGGTTAGAATCACAAGGTGTTAATTTTGAACTTAACTGCAGAGTAACTGATTTAGAATTTAAGCCATCAGATACGCAGACTACAGTTACAGCATTTAAATGTGAAAAAAATGGGAAAGAAACTAGAATAGAAGTTGGGGAAGGAGATTTTGCCTTTGTTACTATCGGTTCATTAACAGCTGGTAGTAGCCAAGGTTCAATGACTACAGTGCCAAAAATTAATGATAAATATGTAGGTGGAGCATGGGATCTTTGGGAGAAAATCGCTCAAGGTCGTCCAGAGCTTGGTAAACCAAAGGTTTTCGATGAACGTGTTGAAGAATCAATGTGGGAGTCTTTCGTAGTTACACTTAAGGATCCAACTATGGTAAATAAAATAATAGAATATTCAGGGAATCAGCCAGGAACTGGGGCTATGATGACATTTAAAGAGTCTGGATGGTTTATGTCAATTGTTTTATATAAGCAACCACATTTTCTTAATCAACCTGAAAATGTACAAACTTTATGGGGATATGGTTTATATCCTTATAAAAAAGGTGATTTTATAAAGAAGAGAATGGTAGATTGTACAGGGGAGGAAATATTAACTGAGTTATTATATCACCTAAATTTCGTAGATGATATGAAAAAAATCCTTAAAACATCTATTTGTATACCTTGTATATTACCTTTTACAACAGCACAATTTTTGACTAGAGCAAAGGGTGATAGACCACAAGTTATTCCAGAAGGTTCAACTAACTTAGCATTACTTGGTCAGTTTTGTGAAATGGAAGATGATATAGTATTTACTATGGATTATTCTGTAAGAAGTGCACAAACTGCTGTTTATAAATTCCTAAATCTAAATAAGAAAGTTACACCTATTTATAAAGGACAATATGATGTTCGTGTATTATATAATTCAGCAATGAAGATGTTAAAAGATGATAATTTACGTGAAGAAATAGGTTTTGTAAAGTCAATGATGTTAAAGTAATTTTAAGGGATGGTTTATAAGTCGTAAGTAATAAGACTTATAAGCCGTCCCTATTTTGCATAACTATTTAAAGCATGCGGCATAGTACCTTCAAGTATATTTCTAATTCCATCAACTAATATTTCAGGTGATTCTTTCATACCTTGTTTAATCCATTGAGTGGTTATCCCTACAAAAGCGTGGCTATAAAAATCAGCAATAAATTTTTTACTTTTGTCAGAAACGTTTATTTCAATGGATAAATCATCGATAGCATTCATAATAATTTCAAAGCAAAAATCAAAAAAATATTCGCTAAATGTATTTTGACCTGGAGTATTAAGCGCATTAATATAAAAGGATTTGTTTTTCATTAGGTATAACAAAGTTCTATACGTACCTTCAGTCCAGTTTCCGTAATTTGTGCAATCACCTATACTTTCTGAAACCTCAGTATAATATATCCAATTTACAAGGTCAAATTTATCTTTAAAATGATAATAAAAAGTTTTCCTATTAAGTCCACAGCCGTCTACTATTTTTTGTATTGAGATTTTAGCTAATGGTACTGTATCCATTAACTGCTTGATAGAAACAGCAAGGGCTTTTTTTGTTATTAATGATTCTGACATATTATCAATCTCCTATAAAAAAATAGTTCTGAATACTTGTAGGTTGGGTAGGATAGTATATATCCAAAGTAAACTATGGACATGTAATCATTTATATATGTTTTAGGAGTAAATTTAAATCAAATTATACAAGGTGTCTATATCCTTTTCCTTCTACCTCTGACGCATCGGCAATAGTTAAAAAAGCCCTGTCATCAATAGTTTTAACTATGTTTTTTAATTCCGGTAATTGTGATAGGGGTATTATGCAGTAAAGCATTTTCTTCTGACTTTTAGTATAGGCACCTTCTGCATAGATATTAGTAACGCCTCTATGTAATTGTGTCATTATTATATCTGCAATTTCTTCTTCTTTTTCAGTAATAATAAATACTAATTTTTTTTGACCTAATCCTTTTACCACATTATCAAGTACGAGAGAAGTAATGAACATAGCAATTAATGTGTACAATGCAATAGGTAGTCCAAATATAAGACTACTTACTGAAACAATTAATAAATTAACAATAAAATTTATTTTACCTATATTAAAATTTGTATATTTTTTTTTAATGACCATGGATACTATATCGAGACCACCAGTTGATCCATTGTGAGCAAACACAAGACCATAGCCAAGTCCACAGACTACTCCTCCATATAAACAATAAAGTAAATTATCATTTATATGTAAAATATTAGCTACAGGATGTGTAAAAATCAAAGAAAGTGATAAAGTTACTGTACCAATAATAGAATTAATAGTAAACTTATTATTGAGTTTAAAAGCGCTTAATATGAATAAAGGAATGTTTAATAGTAGTATTGTGTACCCCGCTTGTATTTTGAATAAATACTGAAAAATTAGAGCTATACCAGTAGTGCCACCGCTTAGAAGTTTGGAATGTATTAAAAACATATTAATTCCAATAGATCCTAGGAAGCTACCGAAAATAATAAATGAAACATCCGTAAGGTTATCTTTATTAAAAAATTTCATATTCATATTCATATAATTCATCCTCTGTTTTTAAGAATTTTTGTATTAACAATTTAATTTTAACACAATGGCTTTAAGTCGTACATGTATTAACTAATATAATGTCAAAATAGTGTCAAAGATTTACTTCATTAAATGTCTCAACTGATAGGTATCTATAATTTAATAGCAAAAAAATCCATTTACCCAATCACTATAAAGTGGGTTATAATGTATCTAAGTTATAACAATAAAATATGGAGGTCTTGTTAAATGAATAAGAAATTAGTTTTAGGTGTAATTTTAACAGCAGCAAGTTTGTTTGCAGCACCTATAAATAATGTATACGCTGATTCATATAAAAGTGTTACTATAGGGTCTGATTTAACGAATCAACAGAAAAATGATATGCTAAAGTATTTTGATGTAGATACAAGTAGTGCGAGTGTTGTTGAAGTTACATCTACTGAGGAAAAGAAATATCTAGGAGATACAGTATCTAAAGAACAATTGGGAAATAGGTCCATATCGTGTTCATATATTGAGCCAACATCTACTGGTGGTTTAGTGGTGAGTACAAATAATGTAACTTGGGTAAATGCTAGTATGATAAAAAATGCCTTAATTACAGCAGGTATTGAAAATGCTAATGTTAAAGTTTCAGCACCATTCACTGTATCTGGTACGGCAGCTATGACTGGCATACTAAAGGGATTTGAAAATAGTGAAAACGGTAAGAAATTAGATGAAAATACAAAAAAAACGGCTAATGAAGAGGTTGCAGTTACAGGTAAACTAGGAGAAAAAATCGGACAAGATAAAGCTGCTGGGTTAATTAATGAAGTAAAGAGTGAAGTTATAAAAGATAAACCTAAGGATGGGGCAGGTATAACAAAAATAGTGAATAATGTAACCAATAATTACAATTACGATCTGTCTAAAGATGATGTAAATAATATTGTTGGATTAATGACAAATGTGAATAAATTAAACTTGGATTACAATAAGGTAAAAGGACAACTTGAAGGTGTAGCTAATACAATGAAAAATACATTAAATAGTGATAAGACTAAGAGTTGGTTTGCAGGTGTGTGTGATTCTATTGGAAATTTTTTTAAAGGGATATCGGATAGTTTAAAATAATAATATTGGTGTGAGGGAATTTAATGTGGGGGTTCTTTTATATGAAATATGGTTTTTGCTTGGCTTGGTGATAATATCTCATATATTATGTGGAAATTTATTGGTAGTAAAGTTTTAAGTAGACACATTAAAATAAAAACTTATTTTGGACAGGTATATACCTAGGCCTTGGATATTGTTTCGGAGATTTTTTTGAAAGCATAGTTCATATTGTAAGACAATTTGGACAATTTTTAACATATATAGTAATCTTAATTATTGGTTTGTATTTTTTTATTAAATTACTTAGGAATAAAAAACGTAAAAATAATAATTAGCTTCAAGTATAATTTAATATATAAATAGGCATTTAAAAACACAGAAAAATATTAATAGGTAAACTGTTAATATTTTTCTGTGTTTTTACTTTAATAAATTTATTATGGGTTTTCTTATGTTTTAATTTATTTAAATTAGAATAGTATGAGCAAAATTAATATAAATCAATACTTAATTTACTTAAAATGGATAAAAAACAAACATTTCATAATCATTTAATAGGTAATTATATAAAATGTGTATAAAATTACATTAAATAAAATAAAATAACAATATATGAAAAATAAAGAATCATAGTGCTATAATTGTATAAGAAATTATTTATAATATGAGCTAGGTAGTAAATTAAATGGAGATAATGTCTTAAAAAGTATATTAAGAATGTTCTTTTTTACATCATTTATAGAGAGGGGTAATAAAAAATGGATGAAAAAGAAATTAAAGTAAGTAGTGAAGAGAAAATTTATAAACTACCGGTTGATAAGGTCTATGAGGCTTTAGGGACAAATTGTCAGGGGCTAACACAAGAAAAAGCAGAAGAGTATCAGAAAAAACAAGGTAAAAATGTTATTGAGGGTAAAAAGAAAAAATCATCATTACTTATATTTTTCAGTAATTTTACCCATTTAATGGCTATTTTATTATGGGTCGGAGGTGCTGTAGCTTTTTTCGCAGGTATGCCTCAATTAGGAATTGCTATTTGGTTAGTTAACGTTATTAATGGTGTTTTTAGTTTTTGGCAAGAACATCGTGCGAGTAAGGCAACCGATGCATTAAGGAATATGTTGTCTTCTTATTCACACGTTATTCGTAGTGGTAAAGAACAAAAGATATTAGCTGAAGATTTGGTTATTGGCGACATAATTTTATTAGAAGAGGGTGATAAGATTTCTGCAGATGCCCGCTTGATTGAGTGTAGTGATTTACAAGTTAATCAATCAACACTCACTGGTGAATCCAATCCAGTCCGCAAGACAAAGGATGCTGTATTAAAAGATGATATGACACGGGCTGAGATACCTAATTTAATTTTTGCAGGTACAAATATTTCGCAAGGTAATGCAAAAGCTATTGTCATGGAAATTGGAATGAGGACTGAATTTGGTAAAATTGCAGACCTAACTCAAAATGTGGAAAAGGAAGATAGTCCTTTACAAAAAGAAATGGATAGGTTGACGAAACAACTTTCAATTATTGCCATTGGGTTTGGAGTTTTATTTTTTGTTCTTGCATTATTTTTAGTAGATCAACCAGTTGCGTCTTCATTTATTTTTGCTTTAGGTATGATTGTTGCTTTTATACCTGAGGGTCTACTTCCAACGGTTACTTTGGCACTTGCTATGGGTGTACAACGAATGTCTAAACGAAATGCTTTAGTAAAGACACTTTCTTCTGTTGGAACATTAGGTAGCACAACTGTTATATGTACAGATAAAACTGGCACATTAACGCAAAATGAAATGACAGTTAGTCATTTATGGTTAGCTGAAAAAGAATTTGAAGTTACGGGTGTTGGATATGGTCCTGAAGGTGATATCTTAGAAGGCAACAAAAAAGTTAGTGCTAATGACTACAAAGATATGAAAACTTTAGTAACAGGAGCTGCGTTATGTAGCAATGCAAGTCTATTACCACCAAATGAAAAATCTAGCCGTTATACTGTATTAGGTGATCCGACAGAAGCTTGTTTAGGGGTTGTAGCTGAAAAAGCGGATATTAATATATCAAAACAAGTAAAATTAACACCACGGTTAAGAGAATTTCCATTTGAATCGCGCCGCAAAAGAATGACTACTATTCATCAGTTGGAGAAACCTGTTGAAGGGAACAGGCTTATTGCATATGTAAAGGGATCTCCTAAAGAAGTAATGAAATTAAGTGAATCTATCTGTGTAAATGGAGAAGTCCAACCGATGAAAGAAGAAATGCGTAAAAAGATAATGGAGGCTAATGATGGATATGCACGTAATGGATTACGTGTCTTATCTGTTGCATATCGTTTGATTGATAAAGATGAGGGCACTCTAATAGATACGAGTGCCTATACTGCTGGAACTATTGAGCAAGATTTAGTTTTTGTTGGTTTGGTTGTCATGGCTGATCCTCCACGACCAGAAGTAGCGGCTGATGTTAAAAAATGTCACCGTGCTGGAATTCGGGTTATTATGATTACTGGAGATTATGGCTTAACAGCTGAAAGTATTGCAAAACATATCGGAATTGTGAAAGGTCCTAATGTACGCGTAATATCAGGTTTGCAGTTAGAAGAACTATCAGATAATAAGTTAAAGGAATATTTAAAAGATGAAATTATTTTTGCGCGTGTAGCGCCAGAACAAAAATTACGAGTTGTATCTAATTTACAAGAAATGGGCGAAATTGTAGCTGTGACAGGTGATGGTGTAAATGATTCACCAGCCCTTAAGAAAGCTGATATCGGGGTTGCTATGGGCATTTCCGGTACAGACGTAGCAAAAGAAGCAGCAGATATGATTTTGACAGATGATAATTTTGCATCTATTGTTAATGCTATTGAAGAAGGGCGTGCGGTTTATAGCAATATCCGTAAATTCCTACTTTATATTTTAAATTCAAATATGGCTGAAGCAATTCCTTCTGCGATGTTCTTATTTTCTTTGGGGGCGATTCCTTTGCCTTTGACGGTTATGCAAATTCTAACCATAGACTTAGGTACTGATATGTTGCCAGCATTGGGATTGGGAACTGAAAAACCTGAAGACGGAATTATGGACCAACCGCCACGTAACCAAAAGGAACCATTATTAAACAGAAATTTAATTGTTAAAGCATTCTTATGGTATGGATTATTAGGTTCTATTGCTTCTGGCATCTCTTACTTTTTCGTCAATATGCAAAATGGATGGCCTAAAATTCCACTTGCAGGTGGGATTGATCCAATTTACATCAAAGCAACTGCTATGACACTTGCGGCCATCGTATTCAGTCAAATTGGTGCAGTGTTTAATTGCCGTACTGAAAGGCAATCTGTCTTTAAAATTGGATTATTTAGTAATAAACAAGTGAACTTGGGGGTTATCTTTGAAATTTTCTTGATTGCGGCATTAGTGTACTTACCGCTATTTCAATCTATTTTCCACACAGCAGCACTTGATTTATCAGATTTGTTGTTATTATGTGTTTGGCCACCGCTAATCCTTATGATAGAAGAAGCGAGAAAGGCATGGATACGCAGAAAAGATTTTTAAAATCATTGTAAAAAATATGGGTGGGAGGAAATAAAAATTGTATATTACACCAACAGAGATTTGCCTCCACCACTAAAACCCACGACTGATTAATTAGTCGTGGGTTTTCTAATGCCTAAATATATAATTTATAATATACATATTATTGGATATATAAACACAAAATACATATGTCTAATTATGTTAATGAAAGGGAGCAAATTTATGAATGAAATAGATAATATGTGTATTAACAATATTTTAACACCAAAATCTTATTGGCTTGATTCAACTTATGAGACAAATTATCCAACCTTAGAAAAAGATATAAAGGTTGATATAGTAATAATAGGAGGAGGTATCACGGGAATTACAACGGCTCTACTTTTAAAAGAAGAAGGTTATAAAGTTGCATTAATTGAAGCTGATAAGATAGTACAGGGAACTACGGGACACTCTACGGCGTATATTACTTCACAACATGAGATAATATATAGTAATTTAATTAAAACTATGGGGATTGGAAAAGCTAAGCAGTATGCAGATGCTAATGAAGGGGCCATAGATTTTATAGAAGATATGGTCAAAAAATATAATATTGATTGTGATTTTTGCAGGTTGCCTGCATATATATATGCGACAGATGAAAAGTATATAGACAATATTATTGAAGAAGCAGCATCAGCTAAAAGCCTGGGAATAAATGCAAAATATATTAAAAATCTAGATCTTCCATTTAAAGTAAAGGGTGCATTATGTTTTGAAAACCAAGCCCAATTTCATCCTAGAAAGTACCTCCTTAAAATTGCGGAAAACATTTCTGGTAATGGCAGTCAAATATACGAACATACAAGAGCTGTAGACATAGAACATGATAAATTATATACTGTAACTACAGATACAGGATTTAAAGTAATAGCTCAAAAAGTTGTTTTGGCTTCACATTTTCCTTTTTATGATGGTTTGGGGTTATACTTTTCAAGGCTTCGCCCACAAAGGTCATATGTAATATCTGCAATAATAAAGGATAAATTGCCAATGGGAACATTTGTAGATGCGGGAGAAGCAGGTTGGTATTTTAGATTACAAAATTATAAGGATAGTCAGATGATAATTATTGGTGGTCAAGACCATAAAACTGCTCACGGAGGGGACATGATTAAACACTATGTTAATTTAGTAAATTATGCTAAAAAGAACTTTGATGTTGAAAAGTTTCTGTATAGATGGTCAACTCAGGATTATATAACATTAGATGGTGTGCCATATGTAGGTAATCTTACTTCAACATCTGAAAATATTTATGTTGCTACTGGTTATGGTGAATGGGGTATGACAAATGGAACAGCAGCTGCAGGTATACTAAGGGATATTATAGTTAAAAATGAAAGCCCTTATCAAGAGGTATATAATCCATCACGTAAAATTATAACTGATGGAATAAAAAACTTTGTTAAGGAAAATTACGATGTTGCAAAGCAATTAATAAAGGGAAAACTTCAAGTTGGACAATATAATTTTAATTTGAAAAATGATGAGGGAAAAATAGTAGAGATTGATGCAGAAAGATATGGTGCATATAGAGATGAAAATGGAGAATTACATATAGTTGATATTACATGTACACATTTAGGGTGTGAACTGAAATGGAATAGTGCAGAAAAATCTTGGGATTGCCCTTGTCATGGATCGAGGTTCACTTTTGAAGGGGATATTATAGAAGGGCCAGCTGTTCTTAGGTTAAATCATTACAAAGAAAGTGATAATACAATTGACCCAAATATAATTTGACAAATATAAAAATTAAAGAGTAAAAATTATACAAAATTTATTTGATATAGAGAAGGATGTGATAGATATGTGGTTAAATAAAATTATACATCCTCTATTGTTTCAAGGAGATAATAAAAGTAAAGGATATTTCGAAGGATGGTACTATAAACAAGTTTCAAAGGATGAGAAAAAAGTTATAAGTTTAATACCGGGTATTAGCTTATTTAATAATGATGTTCATTGTTTCATTCAGTATATATTTGTAAGCTTAGATGATAATAACAGGAAAACTATAAAAACCGGATATGTTAAATATCCGCTCAAAGATTTTAAAGTTAACAATAGTCCATTTATGTTGCAGATAGGAGATAATATTTTCTCGAAGTCAATGATAATGATTAATATATTAGATAACGGTTTACATATAGAAGGAACATTAAGGTTAGGTTCATTCACTCCTATTAAAAGTTCTATTTTAAGCCCAAACATAATGGGGTATTTTGCATATATACCTAAAATGGAATGTTATCATGGAATTGTTAGCATGAATCATATGGTTAATGGAGTAATTAGGATTAATGATGTAGATATAGATTTTAACAATGGGAAAGGATATGTTGAAAAAGATTGGGGAACTTCTTTTCCAAAAAAATATATTTGGATTCAATGCAACAATTTTAAAAATGAAAATACCAGTATCTTTTGTTCTATAGCTGATATACCTTTTATGAGGAAAAACTTTTTAGGATATATAAGTAACTTGGTTATTGATGGAAGGGAATATAGGTTTGCTACTTATAATAATAGTAAATTAAAAATCGAAAGTATAACTAATGTAGAGATATCAATACTATTAGAAAATAGTAAAGAAAAACTTAGAATAAAAGCAAAGCTAAAAGAAGTCGGAGAATTAATTGCTCCCGAGAAAGGAAAAATGAAAAGAAAAATAAAAGAGGAAGTTTTAGGAGAAGTAAAAATTTATTTATATAATAAACAAGATAAAATTATTTATGAAGATACTTGTTGCATGGCGGGTATTGAAATTGTTGGATTTTAATTTGTTATTTATAATGGTAGTCTCCACCACTAAGACCCCCGACTAATTAATTAGTCGAGGGTTTTCTTATGTCTTAAGGCATGATAAAATTAAAGAAAGTAAAAGATTAATGGAGGTATAAGTAGTAGTATGAATCATATTCAAATAATAAAACATATTAACAAAAAATCCACAACTCTAATTAGTTGTGGATTTTTTATGCTTAAATTCTAGTGAAAAAATTATTTTTATGCACTTTATTTGAATATAAGTGAATGCCTTATGGTATTTTTTAATTAGATATTAGTTTCTAATTAAGATTTACTTTCTTTGAAAACAAAGCACCAATTGCCATTATAATTGCAAAGACAATTAGATATGCAACAACTGCTATCTTATGAGAAAAACAAGCAGCTACTATCATGAATAGACATCCAGCTAATGAAACAATAGGCATTATGAATCTTTTAAATGAATTTAAATCTTTTTCTTTTTTCATCATCATAATAAAAATAGGAATATATAATGCATAAATAGTAACTATAGGTAATTCTGATGAATCAAAACAAAAGAATCCAAACCAAGGTTTTGTTAAGTTAGCACCATAGAAGTATAATAACCATATAGCACAAAGAAGTAGTCCGAGTATAGATGAATTTGTTGGCATATTAGTCTCATTATCTATTTGTTTAAATATTTTTGGCTTTGGTCCAAGACCCCTTGCTGCTAATGAATAAATACCACGGGTACATCCGAGCATTAATCCATTTAAAGTTCCAAGGCAAGAAATAATAACAAATACAAATACTATAGTACCACCTGCAGAGGAAAATACTTTTTGAAATGCCAATTTAGCTCCAGCTTCTCCCCCTTTCATCATAACTTGGTTTGTTACAGCTCCAGCTAGTCCTAAATAGTAAAGAATATAAACAATCATAATTATAAAAGTTCCTCCAACAAGAGCAAGTGGAAGATTTTTCTTTGCATCTTTTAGTTCAGCATTAATACTTGTAGCAATAATCCAACCCTCATATGCAAAGGCTGTTGCAACAACTGCTGTAAATAATGCATTCGCAGTATTTACTTTTTTTACTACTGTTGTAAAATTAATCATAGTCATACCACTGTGAATACCTACAATTGTCCCAATTATAGCCATTAGAATAAGTGGAATTAGTTTTATAACAGTTGTACTAACTAGAAATTTACCAGATAAAACTGGTGATAATGCATTTAAAGCATAGCTACCTATTAAATAAAAACAGGCAATAGTCATACATTCCCCACCTGTAATTGAAAATCCAAATAATACACAGGTATATCTAGCTGAAACCCATGCTAAAACTGATGTCAATGTTGGATAGTAAATTAGTGCCATAAACCAGCCAACATAATATCCATATTTCTCACCCATTGCAGCTTCTGCATAATCTACGATGCCATTTACTTTCTCGTATTTAGTTGCCATTACAGCAAAAGTATAAGCACAAGAAA
>NZ_CALEVF010000390.1 GCF_937920395.1 uncultured Clostridium sp.
AGAAAAAAAGAGCCATCTCGCAATAGAAATTACTTTCTATTTTGAGACGGCCCCTATTAAATATATTGGAAATATAATTTCATTTGTAGTTTTAATAATAAATTTTATGTAATAAAAAGTTTATTTGTGTTTACGGCATTATGATTTTATGCCAAATATATAGCGAGTTGTAGTATAATTAATCATATATTTATATGTAAACGTAAAATATACTAAATCTTAAAGTAGTTCGAGAGTATAATGCGTACATAACACAATAAAGAAAAGGATGGGAAGTATGAGAAAAATAAAAAAACACAGAAAAACTAAAAAACGCACAAGCACACTTGTTTTATTATTTATAATATTTGAATTGGTGTTTACAACAATTACTGGCCCATTTATGATTTATTATGGTCCATTTAAAAATGTGAAGACTACAGTAGTAGGTGCGGCAATGACCACTTATTCATTACAATGGCTTGCAACAACCTTTTTATCTAAAAAGGCAATAGCAAAAATTTTGGACAATCAAGGAGTGCATGTTTTAGTCCAAAATAACTTAGATGGTGTAAAGGTAGAAAATAAAGATGATGGTAGTATAGAAAGATATGATATAAAAGGAAATAAATTTAAAGGCTACATATTATTAATTAAAGACCCAACTAGGTTAAAAGTAGGTTACACTAGTTTGCTTCATAAGGAAGGACAATTAACTAGTGATATTGCAAAGGATAATAATGCGATTGCAGCAATCAATGCTGGTGGATTTAAAGATATAGATAATGGAACAAAATGGATAGGTACAGGGGCAAATCCAACTGGTATTATAATGGCTAATGGAAAAATTGTTTCGAATGATATAACAGATGTTAATAAAAAAGCATCAGTTGTAGCAATGACTAAATCAGGGAAATTATTAGTTGGCCCTCATAGTCTTTCTGAGATGAAAACAGCTGGAGTAACAGAGGCAGTATCTTTTGGACCAGCACTTATAGTTAATGGACAAAAGACTATTACTAAAGGTGATGGAGGATGGGGTATTGCACCTAGAACGTGTGTAGCTCAAACAAAAGATGGAGCGATAATATTTTTAGTAATTGATGGTAGGCAGTTAGGAAGTTTAGGAGCTACTTTAAAGGAAGCACAGGATGTATTATATGATTACGGAGCTTATAATGCTAGTAACTTAGATGGAGGTTCTTCTTCTACGTTATTTTATGATGATGAAGTTATAAATAGCCCATCAGATAGTTTGGGAGAACGATCTGTACCTTCAATTATGTATATAGATAATATAAAATAGATTTAAATATATTATGGAATATTTGAAGTTAAAGGAGAAAGAAATATGAGTTGGACGAGAAGAATAGTCACATGGGTAGTAGTATCTTTATGTTTACAATGTTTAGGTCTCTTTTACATTGATCATTATTTTTTAGCTACTAATTCAAAGGCAGTTTCTAAAAAAGTTGTCGAAGATGTAAGTACAAAATCTAAAAAAGATGATATTACTATACCAACAAATGCAGAAAATATATTAGTATCTTATGATGCAAAATATATTTCTTATTATGATGATGAAAAATTAGTAATTGTTAATTGTTTGACTGGTAAAACTAAAAGCATAAAGCCTGCGGATGGATGTAAGGTTTCTTTTGCTTCATGGGTGCCAAGCAGAAATAGAATGCTTTTAGTAGAGAAAGAAAGTGATAATGAATCTAGTAACTTAATATTATATTCTTACGATGCCGTAAAAAATGAAAAAGTAAAAACGATAAAATTAGATAAAAGTGTAACTAACCTTAAAGTAGACGGTATTCAAACAGCACCATTAACGGGACTTACTTATGTGAAGCTATCAAACAATGCTAATAAAACCAGTATTTATAGAATCGATAGAAACCCAAATATGTCAAAGATTGATACAATACCTAAGCTCGTGGGTAATATTGTATTGACTCGCCATGAAGATAAATTGGTATATGAAGGATTAGTCTATAATAAAATATATGTTACTGGTAATCAAAATGCCATAAGTGTTGGAGGTGTTGATAACCTTACATTAATTGCTGCTGCTGCTGATGATGATACTATATATCTTGCAGAATTAAAGGATAATTTAATAAGTAAAGTTTATTATGGTAAAACGTCACAAGATACTAGTACATGGAAATCAATTGAATTAAATACACCTTGCTATAAAGAAGAGTTATTTGTATCAGGTAATGGTAAAATATATCAACATGATTCACTAAAAGGTGTTATTAAAGATATAAATTCTGGAACTCAAACTACCTATCACGGGAAATTTATTCAACTATATGATAAGGGAGTAGTGTCTCTTGTAAATAACACAGTCTCTTTTACTCCGTTTAAATAATTATAAAATTAAAAATATTTACCATTATTGTAATATAGTAATATGGAGATATGATATACTTTTTATAGATTCAAGCGGATAAAGGGGGGTATTTCTATGGCAATAAAAAAAAGGTTTTCAAGAAAGACATTAAATATCATTGATTTTGTATGGATTTTTTTTACTATGATGATAATACTAATTATAAAAGATGTGTATAATTTGAATTTTTGGGTATATCTTTGTATCGCAATTTCAACTTTATTAATTGGTCAAACTTTGGTTAGAAAAATTTTTAAGGTTAAGGAAAATAGCTGAGGGTTATATGTGATTAAAGGAGGATTGACATTGAAAAATATTAAAAACTTAACAGAAGTTAGAAAAGGTTCATTAAAAACAAAGGTTGTTATAGCTACTGCTATTATTGCTATGACATTTGTAACTGTAGGTGGGTTAAATAGTACAAGCTATAAAAGTAGTACAAGTCGTATTGATAAAAATATAAAAATTTTTGCTAGTGTATACGCAACGCAATATGGCGTAACAACTACAAATAACTTGAGTGTAAGAAGTGGAGCTGGAACAAATTATTCAATCCTTGGAAGTATGAAAACTGGAACCAAAGTTATTATGACAGGTAAAACAAATAATTTTTATAAAGTAACTTATAATAGTAAAACAGCTTACATAAGTGGACAATATGTAAAAATAACAGCTAAGCTCGAGGTAGTAAAACCACCCACTGTATACACAACGCAATATGGTGTAACAACTACAAACAACTTGAGCGTAAGAAGTGGAGCAGGAACAAATTATTCAATCCTTGGAAGTATGAAAACTGGAACCAAAGTTATTATGACAGGTAAAACAAATAATTTTTATAAAGTAACTTATAATAGTAAAATAGCTTACATAAGTGGACAATATGTAAAAATAACGGTTAAACCTGTGGTAGTAAAACCACCCACTGTATACACAACGCAATATGGTATAACAACTACAAACAACTTGAGTGTAAGAAGTGGAGCTGGAACAAATTATTCAATCCTCGGAAGCATGCAAAGTGGAACCAATGTTATTATAACTGGTAAAACAAATAATTTTTACAAAATAACTTTCTTTAGTAAAACAGCTTATATAAGTGCTCAATATGTAAAAATAACAGTTAAGCCTGAGTTAGCGCTAGCAGTTGTTAGTATTGACTAACCTATGGGAAAATCAAGATTAAAAATATTAGATTTAAAAGCACATTGATATAATTAATCTCAAAATGACGCCTTTTTTCGTAATTTTTGTTGGGGTAAGATACAACAATTATAACTAACATAGGCGCCATTATTTTTTATTATAAAATTTAATTATACTAAATATTGACAAAACAAATAATAGAGAGTACCATGTAGTTAATAAGCATTATTAGCAAATAATAAATAAATGGAGACGAGAATATGAATGAAGTAATTAAATTATTAAATAATCATAGATCAGTTAGAGATTATAAATCTGATGCTGTAAGTGAGGCAGATTTAGACCTTATAATAAAAGCTAGTCAAGCTGCTCCTTCTTCTATTAATGGGCAACAAGTTACTATAATTGGTGTTCAGAATGTAGAGAAGAAAAATGAGTTATCAAAACTTGTGGGAGATCAAGTTTATGTAGATAAGGCACCTGTTTTCTTAGTGTTTTGTGCAGATTTTTATAGAGCTAAGCTTGCAGCTGAAATTAATGGGGAAGAGTTTGTAATTACGCAAAGTGAAGAATCAAAATTAGTTGGGGCAGTAGATGTAGGATTAGCACTTAGTAATGCTATAGCTGCAGCAGAGTCATTAGGTCTTGGAATTGTACCAATTGGAGGTATAAGAAAAGAAGCTGAGGCAGTAGCTGAACTTTTAGAATTACCTGAATTTGTATATCCCATGGTGGGACTTGTCATTGGTCATCCTGCTGATGAGTCAGAAGTTAAACCAAGATTTCCTAAAAATGTGATCTATAATAAAGAAGTTTACAATAAAGATCCACTAGAGTTAAAATCAGAAATCAAAAAATATGATAAAGTAGTTAAAGATCATATGATAAAAGTAACTAATGGTAGACTTAGTAATTCATGGAGCCAAGATATATCAGGAACGTATAAGTTTTTTTATTATCCAAAAGTGAAGGCATCACTTGAAAAACAAGGATTTAATGGTAATAAATAAAAGTAAATTTTATGATTAAAAAAATTGTACAATCTTTCCTTTTAGATTATTATATCCTAAGGTTAGATTATACAATTTTTTTTTATTTTTTTTGTATTTTATTGAATCAATTTGCTAAGACTAAATAAACACCATATTTATCTTTATAGTCTTTGTTTTTAGCAGCATAATCAGTCAAAAAGTAACCTTTAAAAAGAGCGATTATGGAAATCAATATAATAAAATTTTTTATCCTCGAATTAATTTTCATAACATTTCTCCTTTCTCTATATTACTATGTTATTATTTTGCTCTAAAATAATATTAAAAACCTATTGAAAGATAGGGAAATTGCTAAAATATATACATGGGTAAATTGTTAAACAAAAATTGTTGTGGTAATTTTATTGTATAAATTTTACACAGAAACATGGATAAATTTTTTGTTAACAATCAAAGGTAAAGTGTAAAATGATTATAAATATGATAACATATTGGTATTAAGCAAAAAAAGGAGAAACATGTCGAATAATAAAACAATAAAAAAAAATAATAAAAAAAATAAAAAAAATAAAAAAATATTATCATTGTCATTGGTTATTTTGTTAGGTGTATTTATCATCTTTTTATCTATGATATCCAGTAATAATAAAATTACTGGTACAAAAACGAATTTAACAGAGGACTTAAATAAAAACAAGAAAACCCAGGTAAAAAAGAGTGACCTTAATGTAACTCAAAAGGATGTAGATGTGGCAAACAATAAATATTCTAAAAGTTCTAATAAGGATATTAAAAAAGAAGATAATAAAGCTTCGGATATTGATAAAAAGAAAGAATTACAAATTATAAGAGGGGAGGTTGAAAAATCTAATCGAGTTACAAAGGAAAAAGAGAAAAACACTAAGGATGTTCAAGTACAGGCAGCTAATAAGCGACTTGCGCTAGTCAAAGTACATGGTGAATTAAAGAACGTTTATTTACAAGTTGATTCTAAAAATGAGAAAGAAATGTTATCAATAATGATTTCAACTGTGGGCAAACTAGAAACCAATCCTTCCTATGATTTTAGGGCAGATTTGGTCAAGGTTAAATCCGTTTATGGTAAGCTTCCTTCGGATAGTAAGAGTGATATTAAATTAGCAATATTTTGTAATATTGATGGAGATAGTATAACACAATTAAAAAAATCTTTTGGATTGTAAAAAAACTATCCAAATACATATACTGTATTTGGATAGTTTTTTTAAAAAATATTAAGTTTATTTGCATAAAAAATTAAATCTACTTAGGTAGTTCAATATCGCTAGGAATTTCAAGTCCTGCCATTTTCATTAAGTATAATGCGTTTCTAGTGGTAGAAACACCAACTCGTAATTTATAGTCAAAGTATAGTTTGTTATCTTTGTAATATTCACGAAGGTGATAATTTCTAACTTTTCTATTTGTTTTTTCTATGTCACCAAGTTCTAAGTCATGAGTAGATACAAAACCTAAAGCATTTTCATTACTTAGTTTCGAAACTAAAACTTTAGCACCGGTATGTCTATCAATAGAGTTGGTTCCTTTAAAAATCTCATCTAATAAGAAAAATATTGGTTTCTTATCTTCAGTTGCTGTTACAAGTTTTTTTATTCTTAAAAGTTCTGCATAGAAGGAGGAAATATTTTTTTCTAAATTATCACTTGTTCTCATGCAAGTGTAAATATCCATTATAGAGCAGGTAAAACTTTCACAGCATACGGGTGCGCCGGTATATGCCAAAACCAAATTAATACCAGTTGTACGAAGTAGTGTGCTTTTACCTGACATGTTGGAACCCGTTATTAAAATAATGTTTTGTGACTTGTTTAGATAAATATCATTGTATATTCTCTTATCTCCAAGTAATGGATGACCTAGTTTTTTAGCATCAAATATAGGTGGACTATCTTGTAATTTTGGCATAGCCCAATCACTGTGTTCAAAGGCAATGGTTGATAAACTATTTAATGCTTCCATTTCACCTATAACTTCAAGCCAAGTTTTTAAAGAGGATGCACTAGCTTTTTTAAATCGTTGTAGATTTATTAAACATTGATAATCCCATAGAGTGAGTATATTTATTGGTAAATAGTATATGTTTTTTCGGTCAGATATTACGGTTACTAGATTTGCTAATTTTTTAATTTGAGTGGAAGCATTCACTCCATCTTTATTTACAAGCTTTTCTTTTAATTTTATTAAGTACTCTGATTTGAATTTTTTCTTTTCTATGTGTTTAAGTAGCCTATTATATATAATAATAGAATCTTTATATTGATAAACTGTATCTAAATTTCTACTTACTTCTTTATACCCAAGTAAAAGAAGTATTATATGAAGGACTATTGCTAACATAAATATTCTATATGATACTCGCGATAATATAAAAGATGCTACTAGAAGAGATAAGGTTATTATAGGTAATATTCTTATTACGACTATAACTAGTGGTTTTAGGAAAAATTCATTTTTATCCTCTGCCCACTTAAACAATTGTTCTGGATCATGATTTTTATTTTGACTAAGTATGGCTTCTGCTTCGAATCTTTGTGTCCATCCAATATTTTTAGAAAGTTCTTTTATAGCTTTCTGTCTTTTGTATATTTCTTCAATATTATATTTAGGTTTTTGGAGTGTTTCCTTAAGCTTTTGACGTCCTAGGTAAGTTATGCAGGTGTTTATCCATTGAAAAAGAGAGTTATCACCAAATATATCTAGGTCTCTTGAGTAGCTGTGAGTTTCATCAACGAAGTCCTGTCCGCTATCAGAAAAACCCTTCCAATTGTTATCTAGACGTTTTAGGCAATTTTCATTAATTTCACATAAAATAGTACAGCGGATTTTATTGTGTTTTATTTTTTTATGTTTTATTGCGAGTGTTATGAATGTGATAAGTGTTGTAATTAATACAAAAGTTGTTAAGTAATAAGCATCTCGCATATAGAAAAAAATTGTAAAACCTAGTCCAGCTACAAAGATTATTAATCTCAATAAGCTTATAAAACTTATGGTTTGCGTTTGCTTTGTTAATAAATTTTCATAATGTTTTTTTCGTTTTGCGTAAGGCGTATTTTGTCTTTCCATAATAACCTCCTAAGGATAAGTTCATTATATATATAATACCATATTAAAGGCATGGACCGCAATTTTCTATATTAGTATAATATTGTAAATTAGTACGAATTACTTAATTTAGACTTATGAATATATTAATTGTGGTAAAATATAAGTAGATTGTTAAAAGAATAATATATAAGTAAAGGGATAAAGGAGGAAGATATGTCTAGAACTAAAAGGAAAAAAATAAGAGTGGTGCCAATTATTTTATTAGTGGCATTTGCAATCTTTGTATATATGGCATTGTATAAGGATGAAGTTGTTGTTGATAAAACGGCTACCTCAAATGTTATGCAGAAAATTAGTAAAGAAATACTAACAAATGGTGGACAATTTGAAGTAACTCAAGAGGATATGAATGGAATAGTTAAGTCGTATTTTAAAGAGCCTATCCAAAAGGGCGATATAATAGTTAAGGAAGTTAACACAAAAATATCAGATAATAAAATTTTGATTGAAGTTCCATTTAGTTATAAGAATCAAGATTTATTATTTTCATCCCTTGGGAATATATCAGAGCAAGATGGTGAGATTACATACGATGGTGACAATTTTAAAATAGGTAAGGTTCCATTGCCTAAAAAATTTGTAATAAGCCAAATTTCAAAACAAGGTAATGATAAGTTCTATGTATCTGGTAATTTAATAAAGATAAAAGAAGGGGTATTTCCTCTTGCGATAAACAGTCTTGAAATTGAAGGGGACAAATTAGTGGGAAAGGTGGGATTTAAAGCCTTAAAATCACTAATGGAAAATCTAATTAATTAATGTACATTTTAAATTAAATGACTTAATCTTTCTTAAGTATAGGAGATGATGTGAAATTGAAAATAACTATAACAGGGGACTTATATTCAGGGAAGAGCAGTGTAGCTAAGGGAATATGTGAGGCGATGGATTATACCTATTTTAGTGTGGGTGAATTACAAAGAAAGCTTGCGGTAGAAAAAGGTATGTCTATTATTGAATACAATGATTATGTGTTTCAAAACAATTTAGATCATGAGGTTGATTGTAGAACCGTTACAATTGGGATAGAAAATGATGATTTTATCTTTGATGCCAGACTTGCATGGCACTTTATACCACAATCTTATAAAATCTATTTTAAAGTAGATATAGATATTGCGGTAGAGCGGGCTATGCAAAGCAAGAGAGGAAAGTCCGAGAATTATACTTCTAGGCAAGAGGCTAAAGAGAGGATAATTGTAAGAAGAGGACTTGAGGTAACAAGGTTTAATGAAATGTATAACATTGATTTAAATAATGATAAAAATTATGATTTGGTTATGGATACTTCACATATGACTATGGATCAAGTGATTAAGAAAACTATAGAAAAGTTGAGAGAATGTAATAATAAGTAATACGCGTATTTAAATAAATGCGCGTATTACTTTTTTTATTTATGGATAACTTTCATAAACACTGCAAGTATTCCAGAGGTGATAAGTGGACCTACAGGCACCCCGCCTAAAAATGATGCAGCGGCTACTGCTCCGACTATCATGGCAGGCATTATATCACTATGTCCCTGAACAGTAAGATAGTTTAAACCTTGCCCGCTTAAATATGTTGTTAAAAAAGAAAGTAATAATGCTATTATGCCTACCCAGGATGTAAATACACTTTTTATGTTTACGGATGTTATGGTGCCGTTAGCGATAGGTATCATAATAGCAGCTATAAGAAGTATTAGCCCCCATGTCATTCCGCTTTTTTGAAGAGGTGGGTACACATATTTGTCTAAGCCTAAAAGTTTTGCCATAAGTAAAAAACATGTTGCAATGGCAACCGAATTTGCTTTGCCAAATATTGAGGCGGCAAGAATTAACAATAAAATAATGGTTGGATTCAAAACAAGTCATCTCCTTAAAAATATTTCTTTATATTTATTTCTTTAGGTAATAAACAAAATATACAATTATAATATACTATTCGGTTTATACGATATTGGTTCTATAATAAATTATTTAAATTCACAAATTAGACAACTAAAAACATAAATCGACTAATAAAAGACTATATAGCCAATAATCATACTAATATGTAGCATATGTGACATTTTTATCTATATATCGGTCATACCCTAATATTGATAGAATTGTAACATTTATTCAAAGTTTATGGAGTTTTCCAAACAGGCAAACCTATGATAACATATAAGTTGTTAGTAATAATTTATAATAAGAATTATCTAACTATGTATTATTATATTGAGGAGAGGTTATATGTTAGAGTTTAAGAACATACGGAAGGTTTTTAAGAATAAAACCGTAATAAACGACATTAGTTTTACAGTAAATAAGGGAGAATTTATAGTTATTGTAGGACAAAGTGGTTGTGGTAAAACCACAACATTAAAAATGATTAATAGATTAATTCCACCGACATCAGGAAGTATAAACTTAGATGGAAAAAATATACTTAAGCAAGATACAATTAAGCTTAGGCGGAATATGGGATATGTTATACAGCAAACAGGTCTTTTACCACATATGACAGTTGGAGAGAATATTGGGATAATACCAATGCTTGAAAAATGGCCAGAAGATAAGATACAAGCAAGGACTATTGAACTTTTGAAAATGGTTGGTATGGAGCCAAAAGAATATAAAGACAGATATCCATGTGAATTAAGTGGAGGTCAGCAGCAAAGAATTGGTGTTGCAAGAGCTTGGGCAACAAATCCAGATGTAATTCTTATGGATGAGCCTTTTAGTGCATTAGACCCAATTACTAGAAATCAACTTCAAGATGAATTATATAATCTTCAGCAAGAATCTA
>NZ_CALEVF010000391.1 GCF_937920395.1 uncultured Clostridium sp.
TATGTTCAAGATAAATATGATGAAAGTTTAAGACAAGTTCCAGGTGTTCCTGGTGAAAGCCAAAGAGAGCATAGAATGAGAGAATTATTTTATTTAAATATAAAGTGGTTTATGATAACATTGCTTACAAGGAAAGATAGAATGAGTATGGCAAGTGGCCTTGAGGTAAGAGTTCCTTTTGCAGACCAACGACTTGTAGAATATGCATATAATATCCCTATGGATATGAAATATTATAAAGGACGTGAAAAAGGAGTTCTACGAGAAGCACTTACAGGACTTCTTCCAAATGACGTACTTTGGAGAAAAAAGAGTCCCTATCCAAAGACTCACAACCCAGGTTATACAATGGCTGTTCAAAAATTAATGAATAATATATTAAAAGATAAATCCTCACCAATATTACAGCTAATAGACCAAAAACATGTTCAGGAAATAGTTGATTCAGGTGGTAATGCATATAAGAATCCTTGGTATGGTCAACTTATGACAGGGCCTCAACTTATAGCATATTTAATTCAAGTAAACACTTGGCTTAAAGAATATAACGTCATTTTAAAGTAAATCATAAAAAGACTTTAAAAGAGGACACTGTAGATTTTTTTCTACAGTGTCCTCTTTTGTTTCATATTAACTCTTATTTTCGCTCATAAATAATGACCTCATACTTGTCAATTTCTTCGATGTATAATCTAAATCTATTTTTCAATTAAATCAACAGGTTTTTTCATTTTTTTTATAGAGTATCGTAAACACCAAAGAAATTAAATCCATTCAAAGCACCATTACTATCTATAAAAAATCTATATCACTTGCTTATATTTATACAAATTGTAAATATTAAAAATAATTTAGCTCTCATGAAGTTTGAAATTAAATTATACAACCTGAAGAACTACAACTCCGTATGGTGATAAAGTTAGTTTACTTACTACTTTTTCTCCAGTTAACAAGTCTTTATATTCACCATCAATGAAAACTTCAGTACTCATATCATTATAAATTAGTATCATATAATAACGCTTTCCATCTTTTTCTCTCTTAACAGCCTCTACTCCAGGTATTTTATCTTTAAGGACAGGCAAAATCATTTCAGATTTTACTATAATGTTTATAAGGTTTTCCATAGCAATCTCATCCAGATCACATGCCACATAATAAACATTTCCTTTACCGTACTTGTTCACTGTTACCGCAGGAGTCCCTTTGTAGTAATGGCTATTATAGGCAGCTATTTCTCTAGCACCATTTGTTTTTAATACGTCACACCACATTGAAGCTGTTCCACTTCCAAATTCTCCTTTTACATCTACAGTTCTTCCAAAGTTTATTGAGTCAAATTCTTCGAGTTCCACTCCTGACATATCTTTAAAGTATCCAGTTACTGTCATAGTGGTCATTTTGTTATTCCATGTTTTTGTCCCCGACCTAAAGGTTATTAATAATGCTCCCCCTCTTTGACCAAACTCGTCACATTTTTTACCTATTTCTTCATTCATTAAGTTAAATGCTGGCATTATAATCAACTTGTATTTTGAAAAATCTGCATCAACGCTTGTTACGTCTGTATTAATATTATTTGAAATTAATGCACTATAGTAGCTTTCTAAAAGTTGATTATAGCTAAATTTTGTATTGTGAGGTTGGCCTCGATGACTCCAAAAATTATCATAGGATTTTATTAGTGCAACTTCAACTTTATTTTCAGAATCTACAAAAATATCCCCTAATTTATCTAATTCTTTACCAATCTCCTTTATTTCCCTATACCTTCTTCTTGCTATTCCGTCATGGTCAAGTATTTCATACCAGTATTGTTCAGTTCCAACAGTACATGCTCTCCAGCGAAAGTATACTATTGCCTCCGCTCCATGAGCAATATACTGGTAAGTCCAAAGTCTAACCTGTCCTGGTTCAGGATTATCTGCCAATTATTTATATCCACAGGGACCACTTTGCTGTTCCATCATCCAGAAGTTTTTATTTTTTATCCCTCTCATTAAGTCATGTGCCATAGAAATGCTCTTGTAAGAAGATTTTTCCCACATATTATTAGGATAATTATCCCAGGATACAAAATCTAAATCTTTCCCCAAAGTGTAATAATCAATTTCGCTAAAATGCCCCATATAATTATGAGTTATTGGCAGTGAGCTTCTTTTTCTAATTTCATCAATTTGTAGCTTTTGATATTCAACTATATTATCTGAAGAAAATCTAAAGAAATCTAAAGAAATCTAATAATAAACCAGGATTATGGTTGAAAGGAGTTGATAACAAATTGCTAGTACTTGAATTGTTTTGTGAAAATCCATCAGAAGATGAATACATAGGAATAATAATTTCATCGAACTTTCTATAGGTATGACTCCAAAAAACAGTTCCACATTCGTCACTAAGCTTGTCAATAGTACCATACTTATTTTTAACCCATGTCTTAAATCTGCTATGACAGCTTTGACAGTAACATTGCGTTCCAAACTCATTATCGATTTGCCAAGCAATAACATTTAAATTGTTTTTGTAATGCTCAGCCATTTCTATAGCTATCTTCTTTGAATACTCCCTATAAACCTCGTTACTAGCACAATAGTGTCTTCTTGTTCCAAATCCTTTTGTTAATCCATAAACATCTTTAGGATAAAATTCTGAATTTTTATCCATAAGCCATTTAGGCGCAGCGGCAGTAGGCGTTCCTAAAACAACCTTAATTCCCTCCTCTGATAAAACTTCAATAGCTTTATCGAGCCATAAAAAATTGTAATTACCTTCCTACGGCTCCATCTTAGGCCATGCAAATTCTGCAAGCCTTACTATATTAATACTTGCCTCTCTCATCATCTTTGCATCAATTGACCAGCGTTCTTCCTGCCAATGTTCTGGATAATAATCAACACCAAAAAACATAAATACCCCACCTTTCAGCTCTTAATAAATTTACAATACGAATTTCTTTAATAACCTATCATTAGAAAATGAGTTATCTTCATATTATTTAATAACGCTTATTCTACCAGCTCCTTTGAATAAAACATTCCCCTTCTCGTTAGTTACCACAGCCTCCAGCGTATAATTACCTGATAATAATTGTACTGTTGTGTCTTGCAGAAATGCTTTCTTATCTTTTTTATCTAATATATTGGTCATAAGTTTTAAAGCTTCTGAATTTGGTAGGGGTTTCATGGATAAATCGATAATTTGTTTCACTTCTCCTGAATATATATCCCTTGCATTAACTTTTAAACATATTTTTGATTGTTCACTTAATACAAAACATTTTATTGGCATAATTTTATTTTCATTCCATGGTTTCCCTCCATCTACCAGCCATATGCATTCTGAAAGAGACCTAGCAGCGCCTAGACCAATTTGAACAAATTCCCGTCGTTAAATCATCTACTTACTTCTTTATAGTCATGTTCCCAACACATCCAAACCCATTTTCATCATACGCTGTATAAAAAACACTGTATAGACCTTCTCCCAATGCAATACAACTTAAAGGTGTTCTTACGTTTTTCTCCCATGTTCTCTCGAACATAATTTCATGACCTTTAGACCAGTGAATTCCATCTTCTGAAATGCTGTAACCCATTTTGTTTCCGCCATCATAAAAAGCATAATATAGACCGTCTATTTTAGTCACAATCGGATTTTCAGTAAAGATGTCATTAATCAATACAGGGTTCATCTTGGTACAACGGGTCCAAGGACCTTGGAGGGTTGGAGCCATTGCCAAACCCACTCCCCACCATTTTATGGGTAAGCTTTGCGTATCACAACTTCCATAGAAAGAATACCATATATCGCCTAAACGATAAGGATAAAATGAGTCGGACCCTTGAAGGCCTTCCCACAGATCAGCGTTTTCATCCTTTTGGAGAATAATTCCTAGGTCCTCATAAGGACCCCCTATTCCCTCAATACCAGGAGTTTCCGAACGAGATAACCATATTTTACCATCCATGTTGATTCTGTGCTGTTTTTCTGTGTTTGGAGCTGCACGATAGGCTACATAAGTCATATACCAATACCCATTCTGTTCATCAAATGTAGGAATTGGTGACCATAATGCCGCTCGTGGGTCATCTCCAGTAAAATCACCGCTTGACTCCATCAGCGTAGACATACGCTTGAAAGTCTTCCCTCCATCACTGACCCAATGACTTAATTTCATTTTAACCCAAAATGGGTCATCCGTCATTTCCGAAGTGAAAAGATGGAATTTTCCGTTTATTTCTATGACAGTTCCTCCCTCAAACCCGTATTTGATGTCTTCGGTACCTGCTGCACCCTTGAAGATAATTGGTTTATCTAATTTTTCTACTAGCTTGAACATTTAGCATTCTCCTCTCATGAATTAATGTTGTTTGTATTTAAAACCATCCACAATATGATTTACTGTTAAAAGACCGTATTGTTAACTTAATCTTTATCATGTGGAGATGTTTGAGTTACAACAAAGTAATCAAAATCAGCAGCTATCGCCCCACCAGTAAGATCCTGACAGCATATGCCAATGAAAGCACCAGTAAACGCCCAGCCATTAACATGTTCGTCAGATAAAATACCTGCATCTAGTACTGGACCGATTTTATTCCAATTTACTCCATCCTTAGAATAGAGAAATTGTAGATTCTGATAACTTATTTTTGATTTAAGATAGCACCTTTTCCATCCTTCAATGCAAATAGGTTCATTTACAGGAAAAGAATAGATCTCATTATCACAGGTTATAATCTCAAGAGATTTACCTAACCCTTCTTTATAGCTAATTTTGAGGTAGTGAAAACTCATAGTATTATAATAGCATGTAAGCCCAGCCATGTGTTTAAATGAAAGTGGTTCAAATTCAACACAGGTAGATGCTGTAAAGCAGAAGGATAGCTGACGCCTTGCTACTATACTTTGTTTGAATCTTGAGTTTAAAGATTCTCTACCCTTTAACCTCAAGTAACCAGGTCTTTCCTTCAGTGTTATATAAAACTCATCAATAGGAATTCGGAGTGTTTGAAAATTTATATCTAAAGTGGTGCTATCAAAATCATCTTTATCTTGAGTTGATTTAAAGTATTTCTCTTCTAACTTCGGAGCAGGCACGTAAAGCATCGGTTTATTATCGCCGCCTTCAATCCTAAGCCAACCTTCCTTAGTCCAGACGACCTTTTCTAAACAAGTTTCTCTTCCTAGTGTGCACAATCCGCTTGTCTTAATTGGTCTTCCGCAAAGATGTACCATATACCATTCTCCTGTTTGTGTTTGGACTATATCTGCATGTCCAGCCTTTTGCAAAGGCAGTGTTAAATCATCTCTAGATGTTAACATAGGATTTTGAGGGTCAGGTTCATAAGGACCTTCTATATTCTTAGCTCTCATGACAGTAACGCAGTGGCCAAGTCCAGTGCCGCCTTCTGCTACAATCAAATAATACCAGCCATTAAGCTTATAGATATGAGGTGCTTCAGCATCACCTATATCAGAACGCTTAAAAATAATAAGTTGTTTACCTATTAACTTTTTCTCCTTTTCAGAATATTCTTGAAGGGCTATTCCTCTATTAGGATTTCTATAATCCAACGAACGATGAACCAACCATTTTGTTCCATCATCATCATGAAAAAGAGAAGGATCAAACCCATCACTGTGAAGATAAATTGGCTCCGACCATTCATCGCATATGTCATTAGAGGTTACGATATAATTATGCATGTTCCAGAAAATACCGTCATGATTTAAAACAATTGTATAACATAAATAATAAGTGCCATCATTGTAGGATAAGCATGGTGCCCATATCCCACCTGAACTGGGTACTCCAGTAAGATCCAACTGGCTTAATCTGCTCAAAGGTCTTGCTGTTAACCTCCAGTTTTTCAAATCTTTTGAATGATAAATAAGAACCCCTGGATACCATTCAAAGGTTGAAGTAGCAATATAATAATCATCTCCTACCCTTATAATTGAAGGATCAGGATTAAACCCAGGAAGAATTGGATTTTTTATATAATCTGTAGGTGTTGTTTCTGCTCTATTTAAATCCATAATAGATAAAACCCCTTTTTTTAATAAGTGTATTAGAAAACTAAAGTATTCTAATACATATTATTCAGGTAAAATCGGTGTGATTCCTGCATCTGTTGCAACTAAACTAACAATCTTATTTAGGAAACCCTTAATATGCCTTTTTAAATAAAACTATGCTTTACATTTTTTTTCAACTTCCCTAATGAAATCCTCTGCATCCTGAGGGCTGTCCATAATATCATATACCTCTACATATAGACCTTTTGGTGAGAGATAGTCTAGCATTTTAAGCACATCCTTAGCTGAACCCCATGTGTGTATACTTTTTCCTGCTTTTTGAATCTTCTTTAACATATCTATCCATTCCACTGGGCTTAGTTGTCCTGCTCCTTGTTGCCATTGGATGGCATTCAATTCTTTAATACTAAGATCAATAGACAATATTAAGAATTTCAGATTTCATAGACCTTTGTTTCATAAGCTTTCAATTCTACTTTTCCACATACCTTCTTACTTTCATATTTATCTAACATTTCCTGTTTTAATTCTATTAAAACCTCATGATTTGAATAGTTCAAAACAAATATATATTGTATTCGGTCTTTGCTTCTCACTGCTATTTCGCACTGAGCTGGCAATTCTATCTTGTCTGCATATGGGTTTATAATTTCGAGTTTTCTTAAGAATACTTCAACAGTCTCCTTTGTAAATGCTCCACCGAAATAATACACACTACCTTTTCCGTATGTATTCTTAATGAGCCCAGCCTTTCCTTCATAATAATTTGAAGTGTATTTACCAAGTACTTCTTGTTTATTTGTAAGTGGCTCTAATATATCATTAAACACTGCTGCTTCTATTTTATCTCCATCCCAATCAACATATACTTTGTCATCAGCAGGGCTAACAAAAGTATATTCTGGGATATCCGTCCCGGAAAGTTTCTGTACGAGCCCTGGAAGCTTCGCCATTACACACTTACCAGTGGCATCCTTGTATCCAGTGCGACATCCGAATATTAGGCATCCACCTTGGTCTACATATTCTTCTAATAAATCTTTTACTTCTTTTGTCAATATTGTAGCATGAGGATAAAATAATACTGGATATTTTGCTAAGTCCGATAACTCTGTATTATCCTGAATAAAAACATAATCCATAGGCGTATGCGTTAACTGAGACGCTTGGAATAATCCTTTCTGACTGACTTCTTCTACTCTCTGATGCCACTTATCCAGCTGTGCATCCCATATATTATTATAATCTTTAAGCACAGCAAAACTTGCCATATACTTGGAACCAGCTATATCCCCAATTTTATCAATTTTGCCATCAATATCTTTCACTTCAGCCAATCTTCTATTATCTCTATTTGAATAATCAAGGATTCCATGCCAGTATATTTCTGTTCCCATAGTACTCGTTCTCCAACGGAAATAGCTTACATAATCAGCTCCATGACCTACACTCTGCATAGTCCACAATGTCATTTGTCCAGGTTTCGGTGAAGGAGCCTCCATATCTGTATTCCATCCATTGGCTCCAGACTGCTGCTCCATAATCCCGAAATTATTAGAAATCGATCGAACTTCTGTAAGCTTCCTACTCCACTCTCTATCATTTAAATCAGTGCAATGTATCGGGTTTGATTCCAACGTATATGCGAAATTCGGATAAGAATCATACATGATAAAATCTAAAGATTCGCTAGTCATACGATGATTATCTAAATTACTAAATAATCCATTAGTGGTAATGAAATCACCCTTTTTAACATACTTATGAAGGATTTGACTTTGAAGTTTTACAAACCTGCATGCGCTATCCGAAATAAACCTAGTATAATCCATAACTTCATGAGGATTAACAGCATTACTAATAGTTAATCTTGGTACAAATACTTCTTTCCAATCCGTATAATCCTGATTCCAGAAAACAGTTCCCCATGTCTGATTTAGTTTCTCTAGAGTTCCATACTTATTTTGAAGGAATTTACGAAAAGCCGTAGTATCACTTTGCGAATAGAATTCATTCTTTTCACAGTTAACTTCGTTATCTATCTGCCATCCCACAATATTGGGGTGAGAGCAATAATGCTCTGCTAGTTTAGTTACAATAATCTTTGTAAGCTCCTTGTATTTGGGTGAATTATAATTATAATGACGTCTTGCACCATGACGATATAGTACACCTTCCATATTTGCATTCAATACTTCCGGATATTTAAAAGTGAGCCATGCTGGTGGTGTCGCTGTAGGTGTACAAAATATTACTTTCATTTCCGTTTCCTTAACTAAATCCATAAATTTATCAAAGAAATCAAATGTAAAATTACCTTCTGTTGGCTCAAACTTACTCCATGCAAATTCAGTAATACGAATTGTCTTAATTCCATGATCTAACATGCGTGTTAAATCACTTTTCCATAACTTGTCATCCCACTGTTCAGGATAATAACATGTTCCTAGTGATAATTTATCAACCTTTATATTTTTATTGTTATCCATTTTTTTCACTCCTTATGTATATTTTTATTACATTAAAACACCAATTCTATATGGAATTATTCTTTAATAGCACCAGCCGTAAGTCCAGACATAAAGAACTTAGTCGCGTGCAAGAACCAGCTAACATCACAGCTCCCATATCAGTTCCTCTAGTAGGATCTCCCAACATATATTTTTAACATAAGGGTCAATGCCTGAACCTCATTAGAACGTAATATAAGCAATGGTTGCATAAAGTCGTTCCATGTATTTACAAACTACATGATACCAAGTCCTGAATATGCTGGTAGCAAGATAGGAGATATAATCCTAAAGAATATGACCCATTTACTACATCCATTAATTTTAGCTGCCTCTATTAATGTCCTTGGTACATTGTTCTGACAATACTGTCTCATTCAAAATATTCCAAACGTATTTTCACAACCTGGAATAATCAGTGCTAAGTAATTATTAATCCATTCGAACTTTGGCATCATAAAGAACCAAGTGATAATTCCTACTGTCCATGGTACCATCATTGTAACTAACAGAACTCTAATTAAACACTTTTTCCAAGGTAATGAATCCATACTTTGCTGCTTATCAATGAAAGCAGATTGACTTAATTTTCATTGATTTCCCATCCATATCTATATATTTAAGGTACACAGCATGAGTGCCTGTAATCTGTTGACTTAAGTCACATACAAATTCTTTAAAATCATAATTGCCGTTTGTACAACCTATTTTTATTTCCCCAATTAGAAGGTCTTCCAGACTATCCAAATGTATTTCTATACTACCGCCATATCCACAACTAGAGGCTTCCACTGAACACTGACTTACATTATTGCTGAAATCATAATATTTTATTCCAATCCAGTCATTACAATGTATATTATTCAAATAGTTATATACTACTTTCGAATCCTCATAACTTGTCAAGTATGCCTGACCACCTAAAATACAAAAAGCAGAGGCATTCAACTTTCTTCTACAATCAATTGGACCTTCTACCCCCTGTGAAGTCATTTCAACCTCATTAATTGTGCCATCATCACTAATTTGTATTGGTTCAATGCATACACGTCTATTGTAGCGACTGTGGTGTGTCGACCTATGATAGAATACATAATATTTACCGTTGATTTCCTGAATGGAACCATGATTATTCCAAGTTTCCGGATCACATCCAATATTATCAATAATAATACCTTTTTTTTCATATGGTCCCAAAGGACTTTTGCTAATTGCATACCCCAAACAAGTTGCTTTACCTCTTGAGATATCCGCGTAAACTAGGTAATACAACCCGTGTATTTTTCGGATTGATGAGCCTTCATGAAAACCTTCCACTTTCTCAGTGAGAATTTTATCTTGGAATGTATCACTGTCTATTTCAACCATATTTTCTTTTAGTTTTGCGCCTTTTAGATTGACTTGACCCCAAAAATAATACACTTCACCATCATCATCTACTAAAACAGATGGGTCAATTCCTAACGCTTTTTCTATAATCTGCAAATTTCTAAATGGTCCTTCTGGATTATCACTTACTGCAACGCCTTCTTTTCCTCCATCTAGGCAATAATAAAGATAATATTTTCCATTTTTGAAAATACAATCTGGTGCATACAATCTTTTACCATCAGCGCCTATCCCGTCCACGGTAAAACTAATTCCTGACGTAGACCAGTCATTGAGATTTTCTGAATAGAATACCTGATATTCATAACTACAGTATATATCATCTCCACTGATATCTTTAGAGCCATATAAATATACCTTTCCATCATTCCATTGTCTAGCTTCTACATCAGGAATAAAGTATTCAAGTGATAAAATTGGATTCATAATGTATACCTCCTTCTTCTATGTGGTAGTGTAAATTTTTTTACACTACTTATTTGTTTTTTTCTTTATATATCAACGG
>NZ_CALEVF010000392.1 GCF_937920395.1 uncultured Clostridium sp.
CACAATTTATAGTACCTCCCTTAACTACAGTAAAAATATATATGGAGTTTATGGGTGAAACTGCTGTAGGGTTGATGATTGAGCAGTTAAAATATGAAAGAGAAATAGCTAAAAAAATAGTTATACCAACAAAAATAATAAAAAGAGGTAGTTGCTCACAAATCAAAACAAATTTATAGAGCAGTTTCCTTTTTAAATAAGCCGTACCTTCCAGATAAATGGGGGTACGGCTTATTGTATATATATTTTAATTAATCTTCTTTTAATGTTTTTATAATTTCATTAAGAGTATCTTCTTCACCATCACCAGTTAGCAGAGATATAGCTGCTATTATGTGAACGTTCATTTCTGATACATCAAATTCACCAGTAGTTACTAATAAATCATAATCTGGAACTATTGACTGAACATCTGTAAGTTTACACGGAGTTATAAGTACATCTATACCTTCCTTTTCACAAATTTCTTTTATTTTAGCTGCAACTACCGTTGATGTTGCTATTCCAGTTCCACAAGCCACTAATATTTTTTTCATTTTAATTCCTCCTAAGTTATGATAATTATTTAATTAATAATTAAATATGGTTTTAATTTATTCAAAACTTCCTCAATTGAAGAAGCATTAATAATTGATTTTAATGCGCAAGGATTTTTAATAAGCTTGACTATTTTCTGCAACATTTCAATATGACCGTGAGGCCCTTTTAGAGCTAGCATTATAATAATTTGTACATTTAGTTTAATAGTACTATCACCCATAGACCTAAATTCTACTGGATTTTTAAGTATCCCTATAGATATGGCATCCTCATTTACTAAAGTATGAGTTGCGTGAGGTATAGCTATTTTAATATCTACTGATGGTAACCCAGTAGGATATTTTTTTTCTCTTTCTATAATAGCTGTTTGATATTCTTTTTTTACATAACCCCTTTCATATAGCTTTGATGATAAGAAATTCAAAGCTTCTATACTATTTGAAAATTCTAGGTTCCTAAATACCAAAACGTTTTCATAATATGATTCTAAATTCACGCAGACCCTCCTATCCTAGTTTTATGCAACGAAGTTTTATAGTTAAAGTAAAGGTATACACAGTTTAAATTAATCCACAAAACTAGTATATATTAAAGTTAAATCTATAACAACCAATTTTGTTAAAATAATTTGTACAAATAAAGACCGTTAATTTTATTATATACATAAATTTTACATAAAAACTGTAACTTATAGCTAATTTATAAACTTTTATGTAAATTCAATAGGATAAATTTTTGATTTAATAGTTAGTGTAGTTAGGCTTTTAGTTATATTATGAACCAAATTTACAATAATATAACATATTATAAAAAACTAATGATATAACGGTTTTAGTTAGGACTATTTTCGTATAGAGGATACTTAGGCTCTTTAGTAGATAATAAAAAAATGAGCAATAATTAAAAAATTATTGCTCATTTTTATTATCTAGTTTGCTGCAGTAGAACAAGGTTCTAAAACAACAAGTTTATTTCCTAATTTCTGATTTTTCCAATTAAACACAAGGCATGAATCTAATTTAGGATTATACATATTAACGGCTTCATCTTTTAGAAACATTTTAAGGTTAAAGGCTGTATATATGAAAGCAGCTTTTTTCTTATTCACACTTGTGTATTTCCTCATATTAATTAATCCTGAAGCTGCACCAGCTAGATGAAATGATGGATCATATAGACTATTACGGCTATCAGATACAATTAATTTTACGTTTTGTCTAAGCTTTGACATAAGCTGTCTTACTAGGCTCATGCCACGTCCTTGAGGGAGATCTATATCTGTTATACCGACACTTAAACTCTCACAAACTTTACTCCATAATTCTCTATCACATTCTTTATCAATTTCTAAACAATCACCAAGAGTTATAGATTCAAGATACCGCAGATCATGGAAAACGTTACAATTTGCTATAAGGTCACAAAAATCAATTATAACAGGTTTGTCCTCAGTTATAATAATATTGTCTCCTTGAAAATCACCATGTGCATATGCAGTAAGACAAGTTACGGTTAAATCTTTCCAAATATTTTCATTGTTAAAGAAGTAATATGGGTTAGGAAGTAAGGCGTCAGTTCCATCTAAAGATATCCATTTTATATCTTTGTCCACTCCAATTGATTTAAAAGCTTGTACATATTTATCATCCATATATCTATATGAAAGTTCATTTTTAACAATTTCCATTGGAGAAATGAATTTTTTTACATGTTCTTTGTTCCAAGTAAACAAAAATTTAGTGATTGAAGATATTATACTATCTTTAATTTCATCTTCATTTAAAATTTTGTCTAAAAATGTCTCACTGTTATATATATCATCTCCTGCTAAGTCATATAAATTAACATATAATATAGCTTTGCTTTTGTCTTGAATTTTATAGCTAGCTATAAGTTTAGCAATATATTTTTGCATATTGTTACTTGATGCAAGTCCATAGGCCTTTTGAAACACTTTTCCTTCATTACTTCGAGTTACTTTTAAAATACCAACACGGTTTGCTGGGCCATATTCAACCATAAATACGCCAGCTTCAGAGCGTCCACTTTTAAATGTTTTTAATACTTGAAAAGGAGCAGTTTTATCTTTAGTTTCTTCACCTATTTTATTTATTTGATTTATCACATCTACAATTTTCATATATTATCTTTAGCTTGAAAGGTACTTTAGTACAAAAAATACAAAAGTACTATACTCACTAAATTAATCACTTCCTTTTTTATATACTCTTTTATAAATATACTTTTTTAAAAATATCAATTAAATATATTATATTATAATCACAAGGATTACACAAATGATTCAGGAAAATTAACTACACTAATATTTTCAAATAAAGCTGATAATACATGTTATCTTTAAAAGCTTATCTTACTTAAGATAAATCAACAAATGTGGATGGATATGTAGTTATCGATTCTGAAATGATGTTCGCCTATAAGGGTATTGAACCATATAATAAACTAATTGATGGTGAATTTCATGTATTTAAATTGGAGGTTTATATAAATGGTATATTCAAAAACAGCCTATCCTAAAATAAGTTTGTTAACACCACGTTTTAGGTTTGATGGATTTATCCCGGCATTAAAAGATAACCAACATATGCAATCGCTTGTATATATTCCTGAAGATAACGTAATTTTGGCTGCATATAAAATTTATGTAGGGGATCAGGGTACCTGTTCTATAAGGAAATTTAATGTCAATACAAAACAAGTTATAACAGATTATGATGGCCTTATGTTATACCACGCGTCTGACATGACCTATAATCCGAATACTAAAGAACTTTTTATAAGTACCTCAACAGATAGCAGGGGAAGAAATTATATAAGCGTATATGACTACACAAGTATGGAATTTAAAAGAGAATTTCAATATGATTATAAGTCAGTAGTTTATGGAATTGCATATGCAGCTGACACTAACCAGTTTATTTTTTACGATGATAGCAATATAAGAATTTGTGATGTGAATATGGAATCATTATCATTTTTTAATGTTCCACATAATGGGATGAATTACCAAAACATAGAGGCCTTTGGCAATTATGTTTATATTTATTACGATATTGCTATAAAAATTTATGACCTTCAAGGGAATTATCTAACTATGTATAATTTAAGCACTATAGATGAGGGAGAAGGTATGTGTTATATAGGAAATAATAAGTTTTTTTTAGGTAGAGATATCGTAAATAAGACTATGGAAATAACAAGAGATACGTCTAGAATTTATGTGTTTGATACTACATTAGCATGTCAATATGATGAAAACCCTTATAGGAGACCAGACAATCAAGTCGCCTATGACAAGATTTTAATTTCTGACACAATTATTATGGAATCGGGGGTATATTCACTTGCATCAAATTTAGGTGGGGTGAACAATTATTACTCAAATACAAGAAATGATAAGCGATCAATTGTATATAACACGGTACAAAATGAATTGGTATTTGACTGTTCATGGAGATCTTTTTTAAAAATTGATGATAAGGCATTAGTAGAAGGGGGGGTATCTGTTAGTCAAGATTTGAGCCTTGCAAATTACTTGGGAAATTATTTGATTCAGTTTGATTTTTATAGACTATTAGGGTTAGAATTTCGTTTTTTTAGGTTAGGAGCAAAGATAAATCTAAACTATATTACATCTGGTAAATTACATTTTAAGTGGTATATATATGTAAAATCATTAAACGTATAAGAGGTGAAATTGTCTAATGCGTCGGGGGTGACCGACAATTATATCTTACTAAACTGTAAGACAACTATTTTATTCGTAAGTGAAGTGACATGGAGTGCAAGCGGGAAGGGTTGTATAATATTGTTATAGTGATTAGGAAATAAATAAGAGCAGTATATTCTACGTGACATATAAAAAGGAGAGATATAAATGGAGATTTTAAAGGTTGAAAATTTAAATAAAACTTATGGCAAAGGTGAGAATAAGGTTGAGGCACTTAAAAATATAAATTTAATAATTAATAAGGGTGAGTTTGTTGCAATTGTTGGGGCATCAGGTTCTGGTAAAAGCACACTGCTTCATTTGCTAGGTGGACTTGATAGGCCAACTTCTGGAAATGTAGTTATTGATGGAGAAAGTATTTATGATTATAAGGAAGAAAAACTTGCAGTGTTTAGACGTAGAAAAATAGGGTTTGTATTTCAGTTTTATAACTTGCTTCCTATTTTAGATGTAGAAGAAAATATAGCTCTTCCAGCGCTCTTAGATAACGATAAAGTAGATAAAGTTTATTTAGAAGAGTTAATAAAAGTACTTGGACTAGGAGAGAGAAAAAATCATCTTCCATCGGAATTATCAGGTGGACAACAGCAAAGGGTATCAATTGGTAGAGCTGTATTTAACAAACCATCGATAATACTTGCAGATGAACCAACAGGAAATCTTGATACTAAAAATTCAAAAGATGTTATGGAATTATTAAAATTTACTGCTAAAAAATATAATCAAACATTAATACTTATTACACATGACCTCAATATAGCAAATATGGCAGACAGGGTCATTACTATTGAAGATGGTGAAATAACTTCAGACAAAAGTTTAAAAATAAATTAGGGGGGAGGGAAGACATGATAACTAGTTATAAACAGCTTACAGGAAAATATTTAAAGAAAAACAAGAAAAGAACAATACTTACGATTATCGGAATAATGTTATCAGTTGCACTTATATCAACAATTGGACTCTTTTTTAAAGGAATTCAGGATGCAGAGATACAGGATGCAAAAAACAATTATGGATCATATCATTTAGTATTTAAAAAAGCGAATACAAAGTTAGTATCTAAAATAGTTAATAACCCTAAGGTTTCAAGGAGTGGATCTTATACCATAAAAGAGGGAGTTAAAATAAATGATAAATTAGTTGCAGATATAATAACTGCAACAGATAAGGCATTAGAATTATTTCCTTATAAAACTAAACTTGGTAGGTTACCAGAGAAACAAAATGAAATAGCCATGGAACAATGGGAATTAAAATATATTAGTAATAACGCTAAGGTAGGAAATAAGATTAAAGTTGATAATAAAGAGTATATTCTTGTAGGCATATTACAAGATAATATATCAAGCCAGATGGATGGCGCTGGAATAATACTATTAAAAGATAATACTATAGATATTCAAAAATCCATGTTACTTGTAGAGGTAAGTCCAAAAACAAATTTAAAAACTGCTCTGAATGAATTAAAGAAGTTAGGAGATAAAAATACAGTTATCCCAAATGAAGTTTTGATACAATTACAGGGGGCAGGAGAGGCTAATTCAGGAATGGGAGGATTAATTGTAGCTTTATCAATAATCATTGGAATAGTTTTAATATCAACAATAGCTGTAATATATAACTCATTTCAAATAAGTATTGTGGAAAGAATTAAGCAGTTTGGTCTCTTAAGGGCAGTTGGAACTACCCCAAGGCAGATAAGAATGATTGTATTACGAGAGGCAACAATACTAGCAGCGATAGCTATCCCACTAGGATTAATATGTAGTATTATTGCTATAAATGGAATAATTATAGCATTTAGGTTAATAGGTGCAGATTCAGTTATTCCTATGAAAGTTTCAATATCACCTATAATTTTAATTATAAGCGCAGCAGTGGGAATCCTAGCAATATATCTATCAGCACTGGTGCCTGCATATTTTGCAGGAAGAATTTCACCACTAAATGCTATAAGTGGTAGAACAGCTATAACAAAGGAGAAAATAAAGAGAAGAAAAAATAGAGTGATTCAAAGAATATTCGGGTTTGAAGGAGCACTAGCTGCTAAAAACATAAAGAGAAATAGAAAAAGATATAGAATAACTGTTTTTTCTATAGTGATAAGTGTAGTATTATTTGTTACATTCAAATCATTCATGGATATGTCACTCAATATATCAAGTGATATTAATGATTCAAAAAACATTCATTTCTCAGTTGTAGGAAATGGTAAGGATACAGAAAAAACAGTAATAGATAATAAAACAGAAGATAATATTAAAAAATTGAAGGTAGTGGATAAGACATATAAAATATATGATTCATATCAGTTTGATGCTGCAATAAATAACAATAGCAAAGTTAAAGAAATTCAGGACATGGGGAATGTATATAAAAAAACAACCTTAGGTGGAGTAGATAAAACTCTTATAGGAGGTTCTATTGCAATCTATGATAAGGATTCATTAGAGGTTTCTAAAAAATATTTACAAGCAGGAAGGATTGACATAGAAAAATTAAATAATGAAAATGGAGTAATCTTAATTAATAAAAATGTATTATATGATCAAAATACAAAGAAAAATTATTTTGGTCCAATAGCAAATGTAAAAGTAGGTGATGAAATAGGCCTTCAATATGATGAAAATGAAGGTAGTGAGTCCAATGAAATAAATACAAAATTCGACAATAAGAAACTTAAAAAAGTAAAAATTATGGCAGTTTTGAGTGGTGACCCCTTCAACTATAGGGGATCTTCAGATGGACTTAAAATAATTACAACAGAGAAATTAGGTGAAAAACTAACAGGTGTAAAGGAGATTAAACCTACAGCTTTAAACATAGTTCTTAAAGATGTAAAAGATGAAGATGCAGGGAAACTTGGAATAGAAAATGTTATTAAATCAAATAGTTCTTTAATGGTAATAAATAATATAGATAACAATAGAAAAGATAAATCTTCAATGTTAATGATTGAAATATTATTGTATGGATTTGTATTGGTAGTGTCATTAATAGGTAGTGTTAATATTGTAAATACGTTAACAACTAATATTATACTTAGGAAAAGAGAGTTTGCTACATTAAAATCAATTGGTTTAACTCAAAAGGGGTTAAAAAAAATGATAGTGCTTGAAGGGCTTCTATATGGAATAGTTGGTGCAGTTTACGGCTGCACTGTAGGTACTGGAATATCATATCTACTATTTAAATCAATGGGAAATTTTAGAGAGTTTGGATGGATGGTTCCTTGGCAGGCAATAGGTATTGCGACAACAGCGTCACTAATTATTGGATATATATCAGTATTATCACCATTATCAAGAATTAAAGAATCAAATTTAATTGAATCAGTAAGAGAAGATTTTTAATAATCTTCTCTTTTCCTCGTTATATGATTTTAGAAATCAATAGAATTATATATGCAGTCTCTTTAAATTAAGACTTAAATGAGGTATCATAAAGGTGTAATTATAATACGATTTTTAGAACGAGGTGGATAAATTGAGTAGATTATTATTAGTTGAAGACGATGAATCATTGGCACTTGGCATAGAGTTTTCTCTAAAAGATGGAGGATATGAAGTTTCTATAACCTCAACAGTTGTTGGCGGAAAAGATCTGTTTCATAGAGAACCATTTGATTTAATTTTATTAGATGTTAACTTGCCTGATGGAAATGGATATGAATTATGTAAGTATATAAGAGAAAGTAGTGAGGTCCCTATAATATTTTTAACAGCTCTTGATGATGAGGTTAACATAGTACAAGGCCTTGAAATAGGTGGAGATGATTATATAACAAAACCTTTTCGCGTAAGGGAGCTTTTATCAAGAATAAAGGTTGCAATAAGGCGCAACTCTAAAAATATGTCCATAGAAAAAACAATGAAAAGTGGAAGTATATTTGTTGATAATATAAAAGGAACAGTAAAAAAAAATGGGGAAGCCATAAATCTAACGGCTCAAGAATACAAACTCCTATTAATATTTATGAATAAACCTAATATTTTGATGAAGAGAGATGAGATATTGAGTGAATTACTAGAAGGAGAGGATCCTTTCTTTGATGAAAATACTTTATCAGTTTATATTAAAAGAATAAGAGACAAAATTGAAGATAATCCAAGGCAGCCAGAGTATATAGTTAATAAACGTGGACTGGGGTATAAGTGGAATAAGGATGTGGTGTAGATGGATAAAAAGTATTTTGTTAATTCAGAAATTAAGATAAGTACGGTTATTTTATTATTTATAATGACTTTATTTTTAATTATTACATCACTATGCTTAAAATCACATAATGATGACCTAAAGAATGATTATATAAAAAGCTTGGGGGCAATAACGCAAAGGGTAGTAGCTAAAGATCCTCAAATGGAGAAAGAAATCATACCGCTTATTACAAAAGAAGTTTCAAAAAAAGAGGCGGCGCGAGGGAAAACTTTATTAAAGGAGTATGGTTTAACGCAGGATTTAGAAGATGAACTTTTCCCATACGTTAGTACAACTATAATAAAAAATAATTACTCTATAATATTAATTTTTATTTTTATGGCAGTTATATTATTTGTTCTCAATTATTTTCAATATAGTTTTTTTTATAAAAGGATAAGAAAATTAACACTTGCTGCAAAAAATGTAGTTGAAGGAGATTATGATATAGATATTAATGAAAATCGTGAAGGCGATTTTTCAAAATTAGCAATTTCATTTAATTCCATGAGGGGAATTATTAAAAGCAATTTAACTGAACTAGGACTAGAAAAACAATTTTTAGTGGATTTATTATCTGATATATCCCATCAGCTAAAAACCCCATTATCATCAGTAATCTTATATAACGATATTATGGTTACAAAGGAGCTTACCACGACGCAAAATAAAACATTTTTATTAAATAACCAAAACCAACTTGAGAAGATGAATTGGTTAATTAAAAATTTACTTAAGCTTGCAAAGCTCGATGCTAAAGCTATAGAAATTGTAAAAGAAGATCAAAGTTTAAATGAAACACTGCATGATTCAATAGATGCATTAGAAAGTAGAGCAACTGAATGCCAAGTTAAGATTATATTTAATGAAAAAGAAGAAATAAATTTTAATCATGATGTTTTATGGCTTCAAGAGGCATTTATTAATATTATTAAGAATGGAATAGAACATACACCTCCTGGCGGAAGTATAAAACTTACGCTTATGGAAAACCCATTATATACAAGAGTAACAATAGAGGATACAGGAGAAGGTATGACTGAGTTTGATTTGCCAAATATATTTAAAAGATTTTACAAAGCAAAGACTACAAGGAAAAGTGACTCTATTGGAATAGGGCTGTCTCTTTCTAAATCTATAATTGAAGCACATAACGGAATAATTGAGGTGCAAAGCAAGGTAAATATAGGCACAAAATTTATTATTACATTTATTAAACTCTAAAACATATAATACAATTTGATTTGTTTATAAAATTAATATTTAGCTTGACATAACCAACGTTCTAGTGTACTATTAGTATAGTTCACTAGAACAATAACAACATGGTGAAAGGAGATAGAAAAATGGTTACAGAATTTAATGACAAGTCGCCTATATACCTACAGATTATGGACATTGTAAAAATGGATATAGTTATTGGAAAACTAAAATCAAATGACAAATTACCGTCAGTAAGAGAAATGGCAACAAATATGAATGTAAATCCGAATACGCTTCAGAGATCTTATCAAGAACTTGAAAGACTTGGAATTGTTTATACACAACGAGGCACAGGGACATTTGTGGGTGAGAGTGAAAATATGGTAGATGATTTAAAAAGAGAAATGGCAAAAGAAGTTATAGATTCGTTTATACTTAGAATGAAGAATTTAGGCTTTGATGATAGTGAAATAATTAAATCTGTTTCCAAAGAAACTATGGAGGTAAAACAAAATGGATAATATATTAGAAGCAAGAGAAATACGTAAATCATACTTAAATAAAAAGGCGTTAAGAGGTGTAAACTTAAATATACCACTTGGGAAAATTGTAGGACTTCTTGGACCAAATGGTAGTGGTAAAACTACTTTCTTAAAAATTGCAGCGGGAATATTGCATCAATCTAAAGGAGATATACTAATAGATGATCATATACCTGGTGTCCATACAAAGTCAGTAGTTTCATATTTGCCTGATAATGAGTATCTTTTAAAGTGGATGAAAGTAAAGGATGCAGTAAAATATTTCAAGGACTTTTACTCTGATTTTGATGAGATAAAAGCTGCAGAATTATTGGTGTTTATGAATCTTAATGAGGATGACGCAGTTAAAAGTCTATCAAAAGGAATGAAGGAAAAGCTAAAGCTTACGTTAGTATTATCAAGAAAGGCTAAGCTTTATATACTTGATGAACCTCTTGGTGGTGTAGATCCAACTGCTAGAGAAAAGATACTTAATGCTATAGTTAGTAACTTTAGTAAAGATAGTTCCATGATAATTACAACTCACCTTGTAAATGATATAGAACGTATTTTTGATGACGTAGCATTTATATCTGATGGAGAGATAGTGCTTGAGGGCAATGCAGAGGAATTACGAACAAGCAGGGGAAAGTCAATCGATGAATTGTATAGGGAGGTATTTCAGTAATGTTTAAACTTGTAAAATATGAATTAAGAGCAAA
>NZ_CALEVF010000393.1 GCF_937920395.1 uncultured Clostridium sp.
CTTAAGGAAATTGAAAAACATGAATCGTTGGATCTTAAGCTTATTGTATGTGGCATGCATTTATGCCCTGAATATGGTATGACTATAAATGAAATAGAAAAAGATGGGTTTGATATAGCGGATAAGTTTGAAACTATATTAGCTTCTGATACTGGTGCTTCTATGGCTAAATCGATAGGACTTTCAATTATAAGCATGGCTCAAAGTTTTGAACGAATAAAACCAGATCTTTTATTAATACTAGGAGATAGGGGCGAAATGCTTGCAGCAGCAACAGCAGCTATCCATATGAATATACCTGTTGCTCATATCCATGGTGGAGAAGTAACTGGAACGGTGGATGAATCTGTAAGACACGCTATTACTAAACTTTCACATATACACTTTCCTGCTAATGAGGATAGTAAGCAAAGGATTATTAAATTAGGTGAGAAAGAAAAAGACATTTATGTAGTAGGAGCACCAGGTCTTGATTATATTAAGAAAACACAATATATATCAAGAAGTGAAATGCTAAAGAGATTTGAATTAGAAGATGATAAGATATTTTTACTAACGCAGCATCCAGTAACTACAGAACGGGACATGGTAGAATGGCAAATACGAGAAACACTTGATGCAGTTGTAGAACTAGGGTATCAAACTATAGTTTCATATCCTAACAGTGATAATGGAGGACGTGAAATTATAAAGGTAATTGAAGAATATAGGGCTAAATATCCATTCCTAAAGGTATTTAGAAACTTAAGCCAAGTTGAATATCTTAGTTTTTTGGATATAGCAGAGGTAATGATAGGAAATTCATCTTCAGGTATAATTGAAGCACCTAGTTTTAAGTTACCTGTAGTAAATATAGGCTCAAGGCAGGATGGAAGATTAAGAGCTAGTAATATAATAGATGTTTCTTATGGAAAAGAATCTGTTATAAGGGGTATCAAAAAAGCCATATACGATGAAAGTTTTAAAATACAATTAGAAATTTGTACAAATCCTTATGGTGATGGAAATGCTAGTGGGAAAATAGTACAAATAATAAGTGAAGTAAAATTAGATAGAGAACTTTTGCAAAAGAGAATTACTTATTGATTTAGAAATTAGAGTTGGGGTGAAATTATGGAGAAAATCGTACTTGTGGGTGCAGGTGGACACTGCGAGGTAATTATTGATATTATAAAAAGTGTTGGTAAATATGATATCATAGGTGTAACAGATACAACGTTTAGAGGTAAAAAATTAGTATTAGATATTCCTATAATAGGTGATGATAGTATTTTAAAAAAATTATATAATGATGGTGTAAAAAATGCTTTTGTATGTATTGGTGCACTACAAAATATTAGGCTTCGCGATAAAATATATAATAAATTAAAGGATATAGGCTTTAATATACCTGTGCTTATACATAAAGATGCAATAGTTTCATCTTATGCGACTATTGCATTTGGAACTTGTGTAATGCCAGGAGCCATAATTAACCCAGGAGTTTCAATAGATGAAAACTGTATAATAAACACTGGTGTAGTAATTGAGCACGATTGTAAAATACAAAGGAATACACATATTTCTCCTAAAGCATGTATAGCTGGTGGAGTGAAAGTTGGGCATGATACACATGTGGGCATGGGAAGTTGCATAATTCAAGCTCTACATATAGGAAACAATGTAATTATAGGAGCAGGGGCTGTGGTAATTAATAATGTAGTAGATAATGTAGTTACTGTAGGAGTTCCATCAAAAATTATAAAGCGCAGGTGATATTGTGAAATTTCCAATTGAAAATTATTGTATAGGAGCTAGTTCTACAATAAAAGAAGCTATGAAAGTTATAGATAAAAATTTAACTGGTGGAGCGCTAGTTGTAAATGAAAATAATGAATTAGTGGGAACTATTACAGATGGCGATATAAGGCGTGCTATGCTTAAGGAGTTAAGTATAAATGATAGTATAGAGAGTACATATTTTAAAAATTTTAAATTTGTTACAGAAGAGCATAGTAAAAAGAAAGCAAAAGAATATATGTTAAGCAATAATATAAGACAGATTCCTGTAATTGATAAAGATAAAAAGTTAATTGATTTATATTTTCTTGATGATATATTATCTTATGATAAAAAGGATAATTATGTTTTTATTTTGGCGGGAGGTCTGGGAACTAGGTTAAGACCATTAACTGAGACAGTACCTAAACCCATGCTATTAATTGGTAACAAACCAATATTAGAACTTATAATAGAACAATTTAAAGAATATGGTTTTAATAATTTTATTATATCTCTTAACTATAAAGGAAAAATAATAGAGGATTACTTTGAAGATGGAAAAAAGTTTGGAGTAAACATAGAATATATTAGAGAAACTAAAAAACTAGGTACAGCAGGATCGATAGCTTTAGTTAAAGAAAAATTCATTAAACCATTTATAGTTATAAATGGAGATATATTGACAGGGATAGATTTCGAGAAATTTTTAAATCATCATATTAAGAACAAATTTAGTATAACTGTAGGTGTTAGAAATTATGAAGTTAATGTTCCTTATGGGGTGCTAGTTACTAATAATATGCTTATAGAATCTTTGAAAGAAAAACCTACATATAAATTTAATATTAATGGTGGGGTATATGTAGTAAATCCTGAAATTACAAAATATATACATGAAAATGAAGTTTATAATATGACAGACCTAATAGAGGATTCAATAAACAATAAATGCAAGACAGGTATATATGAGATAAATGAGTATTGGAAGGATATAGGACAAATAGATGACTATAGGAAAGCCAACACGGATGTTGAAAGATTTTTTAATTTATAAAAGAGGAGTAGATTAAATGATTTGGCAAGGAAAAAAAGTTTTGATTACTGGTGCTGAAGGTTTCATAGGTAGTCATTTGACAGAAAAATTAGTGGAACTTGGAGCAGATGTTACGGCGCTCGCTCAATATAACTCATTTAATAGCTGGGGCTGGATTGATACTTTTGATAATAAGATTAAAGATAGTATAAAAGTTGTTACTGGTGACATAAGAGAATATGATGGAATGAAAAGAATTATAA
>NZ_CALEVF010000394.1 GCF_937920395.1 uncultured Clostridium sp.
CTAAAGGTTTAACTTCGTTTAATGCGAATTCACTTACCATCTGTTTTACAAATTCTTGTTCTTTGGTCAATGTAAAATTCATGAAATTGCCTCCTCGCTATTTTGTAAGACGGATAACAAGTATTATTTGATATCTGACTTATTTTTTGTTCATAGTTATTATAAAATTTTCATGTAAAACCGTTTTCTTTATATCTAATCATGAATAGGAAACTTTAAATGTTAAATCTTAATAACAATTAAAAGTTGCTATTCCTAAATATTATAAGCAAGAATAATGCCATGTCTGTTTTAAAGACATAAATGATACTTAAACACAAAAAAATGACTCAAAGTTAGTAATAATATGATTATTTACTGAAGAATAATTTTTTTTGTTAAATTAAGCACATCCTTTAATATAAATTTATATATTTGTGTACATGATTAGGAACAACTAAACTAAAATGTCATAAAAAATGTTTTTAATATGAACACTTTAATATAATATCTGCTATAAGTGTTCTTAAATAAGTACGATTATTATTAAAATCATTTATTTTTATGAAAAAAAACATCTAGTTAGTACCCAGTTTTTTTGGAAGTAATATAAAAAATCATTTTACATCTATAGAGGTATTAATTATGGTATTTAATGAATCAATATTAGTTTTATGGTTTGCTATTATATTATATAAAATAGTAGAGTTATTAAATACTGAATTATCAGCTATTAATGCGTTAATAGTTTTTATTGCCATGAACTCACCTTGCAGGGCTTCATTAAGATAACTAGTAGTACCTGTAGTGCCAATATGCTTTATATTTGATATAGTTTCTGAGACTACACCTTGAATTCCAATACTGCCAGAGGGACTACCTCCAAGGTCTAGTATTTTAGTAGAAATTAGTAGAGTATGTTGCTTATGAGTTTGTTGTATCTTTTGTAATTCAGTTTTAATAGGTAAGGCAGTCGCATGTTTTATTAACGCTTCAAAACTATTAATAGCCATATATTCACTCTCGAGAAGTGAATTTAAATTTTTAATATTTCCACTATTCATTATTATCAACTCCTCAATATTTAGGTTGCCCAAATAGAGGATACTTATTAAAGTGATTTTTAAAGTGAACTTTTTAGCATTTTTTCATGATATAGTTGTAACTGCTTAATTAAAATTTTATCTGCTTGAGTTTGAGTTATAGTACCATTATCAACAAGTGTAGTTATCTGATTTATATAATTAATTTTAGCATTGCTTGTATTTAATTTATCTTCAGCCTTGATAATAGTTTTTGAATAATCAGTATTATTGGTTTTTTTAGCTGATGATTTATTTATTACAGCCTTAATTTTGTTTGCTTGAGCTTGTGTTATAGTTCTAGTAATTATAGGCGCTTCTAAATCACTTTTTAAATTATATTTTGTTTTAGTATTTATTTGTTTAGATTCGCTTATTAATAGTGTGTTTCCAATAATATTTATTGGGGTTGTAGTTAATGCAAAAGTTGTGCTAACAGATGATAAATATATACTGCCTGTTAATATTCCTGTTAGTATTTTGGTTTTTAAAGATATATTTTTCATTTTAGGTTCTCCTCACTAATTTATTATTGTATATTTCTTTGGCTAAATCATATCAATTTTAAATGTCAGAGGAGTGTCAATATAATGTATATTTCGTTTGATTTATGTATTTTTTATAAATATTTATATATAAGCTATGAAAGTAGTAGTTGAATATATAGTAAAACTACAAAATAGTAAAATAAAGCATATTGTGTTAAAATGAAGGTGTCGTATATTTACTACAAGGTACTAATCCTTTCTAAGTAGTAGTCGTAATCGTAGCAGTTATAATAACAAATTTATATATTAGAGGTGTCTATAAATGAAAAAAGGATATTGGTTTATCGTTCTGTCTGCTTTTCTTTTCAGCACTATGGAAATAGCTTTAAAAATGGTGTCTAATCAATTTAATCCTATACAGATAAGTTTTTTAAGATTTTTTATAGGGTCTATCATGTTACTTCCATTAGCTTTAAAAAATTTAAAGAGTAAAAAGATTTCGTTAAATAGAAATGATTATTCATTTTTTATATTAACAGGATTTATTTGCGTCGTAATAAGCATGACATTTTACCAACTTGCCATTTTTTACTGTAAAGCATCTATAGTTGCAGTTCTCTTTAGTTGTAATCCTATATTTGTAGTTACTTTCGCTTTCTTTTTAATAGGCGAAAAATTATATAAACATACGATTATTACAATGGCATTAAGCGTAATAGGAATGATATGCATATTGAATCCTTTTAATATGACAATTAGTTTACAAGGAATAATATTTATTGCTATTTCTACTATAACATTTGCTTTGTATAGTGTGATATGCAATAAGAAGTCTGAAAGATTCGGGGGGGTAGTATTGACTTGCTTTAGTTTTTTTATGGGTAGTCTTGAAATGTTAGTACTTATACTTATCACAAAAATAAGTTTTGTATCACAGTTCTTATCAGACAATGGGTTAAAAGAATTTTCAAACATACCAATATTGAAGGGTATAATATTAAGTAATATTCCTATGCTTGCATATATTAGTATTTTTGTAACAGGGCTTGGTTATACATTTTATATATTAGCAATGGAAGAGACGTCTGCATCTACTGCATCAATTGTATTTTTTATTAAGCCTGCTCTAGCACCAATTTTGGCTTTGATAATTTTAAAAGAGGCTATTACAGTAAATACAATAGTAGGAATTGTTTTTATTATTATTGGGTCAATTATAAATTTTAGAGGAAATAACAAATTGGCTAGAAATACTATTAATGAAATAGAAGACGATAAATTAACTGTGTAAAGTTAGTTTATCGTCTTTTTAATATATTTGCTTAAGTCTATTTATTGATAAATCAAATATTGTTAATTTTCAGTACTCGGGACATCATTTTCATTGTGTTCCCTTCTTTTGTATCTTTATAAAATTCATTGAAATATTCATATTTTACCCTTCCATCATTAGAAGATAGTGTTAACACTATCTTTGTTTTATTTATTTAAAACCCTGCTATTGCAAG